>NZ_JACJFQ010000023.1:0-88789 GCF_014164835.1 Serratia sp. OS31
GTTTTCCAGCTCGCTCATCGGCAGGTCGTAGCCGGTGAGGTGCAACAGGCTGTAAATCAGCATGGAGCCATGGCCGTTGGAGAGGACGAAGCGGTCACGGTCAGCCCAGTGCGGGTTGGTCGGGTTGTGGTTCAGGTAGTCACGCCACAGGACTTCGGCGATGTCCGCCATGCCCATAGGTGCACCCGGGTGGCCGGAATTTGCTTTTTGAACGGCGTCCATGCTGAGTGCGCGGATGGTGTTGGCAAGCTCTTTACGAGAGGACATGTTTTACTCCAGAGTGATTACAGTTCAGCGACCAGCATGTCTTCCAGCTTTTGCTGGTCAACGGCGAACAGGCGGATACCTTCGGCCAGTTTTTCAACGGCCATGGCGTCCTGATTATGCAGCCAACGGAATTCGGCTTCGGCCAGCGGGGCAGGCTGATGGAAGGCTTCGGTGGATGGCGTCAGTTTGCGTTCTACCGGTTGCTCGCTTTGCTTGAGCTGCTCCAGCAGGTTCGGCGCGATTGTCAGACGATCGCAACCGGCCAGTGCCAGGATCTGCTCTACCTTACGGAAGCTGGCACCCATGATCACGGTCTGATAACGGTGCTGCTTGTAGTATTCATAAATGTTGCGCACCGATTTCACGCCCGGATCCTGCTCTGCGTCATAGTCTGTTGCAGGCTGTTTGGCCTGATACCAGTCATAGATGCGGCCGACGAACGGGGAAATCAGGAACACGCCGGCTTCGGCACAGGCGCGGGCCTGGGCGAAGGAGAACAGCAGCGTCAGGTTGGTGTTGATGCCTTCTTTTTCCAGTTCTTCGGCGGCTTTGATGCCTTCCCAGGTGGAGGCCAGCTTGATCAGAATACGCGACTTATCAATACCTTGTTCCTGATACAAGCCGATCAGCTTGCGCGCCTTGGCTACGCACATGCCACGGTCGAAGGACAGGCGGGCGTCCACTTCGGTGGAAATGCGCCCCGGCACGCTTTTGAGGATTTCGACGCCGATGTTGACCGCCAGTTTGTCGCTGGCGTTGATCAGCTGGGTTTCTTTATTGCCGCCTTGCTGGCGGGCATAGTTCAGGGCTTCGAGGATCAGTGGCTTATATTGAGGCAGCGCAGCAGCTTTCAGGATCAGGGAAGGGTTGGTGGTGGCGTCTTGCGGTTCGAACTGGCGGATGGATTCGATATCGCCGCTGTCGGCTACCACCGTGGTTAGCTGCTTGAGTGCGTCTAATTGGTTCATTAATAAGCTCCTTGACCAAACGTCAATGTAGGGAAATGAGAACGTTTTTCATCGTAGGCTGAACACACTGCATCAGATGTCCGATGATTAAAATGCGCTTTTTCTGATTGTTGCGATGGATAAGAACTATGGATCCCGAAACGAGCCAGGCAGGGCGCGGTTTTGCAGCCGCTTACCGCACCTGGGAAGGCGCTGTCAGTATGGGCTGAGCGAGGGGAAAAAGATGTGGCATAGCGCACTCGCAATAAAAAAGGGTTCAGCACCTGGCTGAACCCTGTGGTATTTCCCTTCCTTATTATTTGGTCAAGTTAACGTCAATCGCCTGATAGAAGGCATTGGTCGTGTCTGCTACATCCCACACGGCGAGGATCACGTGCGAACCGCTACGGTCTGCCGGTATGTTGCACTGGTGGGTGACCTGCGCGGCGGGAATGGCGCCGCCGTCGTTCTGTTGACAGAACGGCGTCAGGTCAAAGGACGCACGGGTCAGCGGCTGCGACGCGTCCCAGTTTGGTTTGGTAATGAAATAACGCCAGCTGGTGGTGCTGTGGCGGGCGGTCAGTCTCCAGGTGAAGGAGTTGGCGCCGGTGTGCAGATTGATCTTGTTCCAACGGGTTGGCGTTTGCTGATCCAGTTCGAAGAAGGTGGATTTGTCGGCGCTGGCGATATGCCCATCAGCCGGGCCCGCCTGCGGGAAGCCTTTCAGCCCTTCAACGCTCTGCGGTTCATATTGCACGCTGCCGCATTGGGTATTGAGCTGCAGTTTGCACTGATAAGCGCGGCTGGCCGGTGTTTCGACGTAGCCGTGGGCGGCTGCCTGTTGCGATACGCCAAACAGCGCGGCGCTCAGCAGGCCAAGAGACATAAGGGTACGGGAAGTATTGTTCATAAGTCACTCCTGACTGAAGTTGTATTGTAAGTTGAGATTATTTTCACCGACGAAACGAGAGGTTATTAAAAATTTTTAAAACATCATTCTCGGCGGCTTGTTTTATTTTTACCCTTAGTCTCGGCTGTCAGGGTAGAATGTTTTATAGGCTATTAACTAAAATTATTATGATGATTGTCTTTTATTTCTTGATTGAATTTATTTAAACGCTACTGTCTAAAAAAACGGCGTCATGATGAATTTTATTTAAAGTATTGATGAATAGTCTTTCAGATGATGCGCTGCAATATAGAGTATATTGCTTGTGGTTTTGCTTACTCTTGTGTGACTTGAACGACTTTTACGCGCCAACCACTTGGGAATTTAGTGTCATTTTTTTCTTATTTTATGTCAAAGAGGAATTTGTATGACTAGATTATCCCTGGATGCGATTAAAATAATCAGCACCATCAAAAGTACCGGTTCATTCTCAATGGCGGCGGAGGCGTTGCATAAAACCCCTTCGGCGATATCTTACCGGGTTTCCAATATTGAAAGTAAACTCTGCGTGAAACTTTTTCATCGTAATGGCCCGATGATTACCCTGACGGATGAAGGGGAATTCCTGCTGCAGGAAGGGAGCTGGATTTTAAATGCGGTACAGGATCTGGAGAGTAGGGTAAGAAACATCCCAAAGTTCGATAATAATATCCGCATCGTGGTTGATAATTTCTTTCCGCTGGAAACGCTCACCCAGGATATCCGCGACTATATCCAGCACAGCCCGAACGCCAACATTTCCGTGCAGCGTGAAGCGCTCAATGGCACCTGGGATGCGTTGAAGAACAACCGGGCAGATTTGATTATCGCCATCGGTCAGATCCCGGACAGCGTGCAGGCCAAGACGCTGATGCTCGGCAAGCTGAATTTTGTCCTGTGCGTTTCCCCTTCTCATCCCTTTGCGGCACAGAAAAAGCCGGTGGATAAAAACCAGCGCTTGAACGATATCGTGGTGGGCATTGCCGACAGCAGCCACGAACTGCCCAAGCGTAACCACGGCGCAATGCCGTTGCAGCGCCAACTGATGGTATGCGACGTCGAGAGCAAATTGGCGCTGTTGAAGCGGGGTATCGGGCACGGCTTTTTGCCGCCGGCGCTGATAGAAAAAGAGTTGGCCAGCGGCGAGTTGGTGACGGTGCCCGTCGATATGCAAAAAGGCGACGAAATGATTTGGCTGGCCTGGCATCCGGCCAGCAAAGGGGCCGGTTTTAGCTGGTGGCATGAGCGGCTGACGCGCAAAAGCGATGTCTTCAGCCTGATGGGACGGGAAGTGATACGTGATGGGGGTTATCCTTGGTGTAACAACTGAGGGAGTGACCACGAAGGGATGCGAAAATTAAACGATTAAAACAGTAAAAACCCCGTCGCCATCAGCCACGGGGTTTTTTATGTCGTCGCTTACCGTTACGCCACGCGACCCACTTTCAACCAGGCGGTATCGGAGCCCGGCACGGAAGTGATATAGCCCCACTTGGCCTGCCAGACATAGCCCAGATAGGACACCAATGCCCCCTGATTATAGGTGGTACCGGCAACGTAGGCCGGGGCGCTCATGACGGGCAGATTACCTGGGCCGACGCCGGTATAGCGCAAGCCGGTGCCCATATCCAACTGGCTGTCGTCATAGTCCGGTGCGTTGAAGTAACGATCCAGTGAGGCCAACAGATCGCCATTGCGGTTGTCCTGACCCAGGTGCCAGAACATCACGCCGCCCAACTGCTGTTGTTTGATGTACTTCGCCTTGTACTTGAAACTTTCGGCGTCGTCATAGGTGACGAACAGGCCCTTGGCCGCGTGGTACAGGTATGGCGTTTTGGTTTTATCGTTCCACAGGCGCTGATAGCCATAGTTGCCCAACAGCATTTGCTCCAGCTGCCGATAAGAGGCGATGCGCGGATCCTTGTCGCGGACGCACTCTTCGCAGCCGACCAGCCAGTAATCGGTACCAGGGAAGGGATCTTCCCCCGGCGTGCTGTGGCTGCTGTACTGGCCGCCGTTAGTGGCGCTGACGCCTTTGAACGCCCGGCCGTAGAACGGCACGCCCATGACGATTTTGCTGCTCGGCACGCCTTCCAGCATCAGATGTTGCTGTACGGCGGCGTCTACCGTCAGGCTGAACGGGCTGGGGAAGGCGCGGGTCAATTCTTCCCAACTCCAGCCGAGATTGGCTTCACGCAGCGCGTTATAGAAGGTTGGCCCTGCGCTGTCGCCAAACAACCCCGCCTGATGGTTGGTGATTTTCTCCCATGGACCGGCCAGATCGTAAGTCATCAGGTTAATGTAATCGAGTGAGGCGACGATCTGCGGCAGCTTGCTGTAGTAACGCGACAGGAAGAACGCGCCGCCGGCACCGGCAATGGTCAGTTGATAAGGCAGCGCCTGGCGGCCGTCGGTCTGGGTCTGCTGATTAAGCAGGGTGCGGATTTCCTGCAGCGCGGCGACAAAACCGTCGACCTCGCTGCTCTGCGGGTATTCCCAGTCAATGTCTACGCCGTCAAAGCCATAGTCTTTCATGATGCGGACGCAGGATTGGGCAAATTTGGTTCGTGCCGCCGGGGTTTTGACCGCGTTGACATAGTTGGCGTGGGACACCCCCAGATCGTTGGAGTAATACCAGCCGCCGATGGAGAACATGATGCGCAGATTCGGATTATGCGCCTTCAGCGCAGTCAACCGGCTAACCACATCGCGCGCCTTGGCATCGTTGGTTTCCGGATCCCAGGCGCACTCCAGATTGCTGTTGATGTCGAGGAACGAGAAATTAATGTGGGTCAGTTGCCTGGCCTTGGCCGGTGTAATATTGGACACCGGGAAAGGTACGATTGAAGTATCGGACTCGGTATAGTGATTAATTTGGTTGGTAGGAATGAAATAATAACCAATAACGGCTTTACGTTCTGACATGGTATTTCTCCAGGGTTAAGGTTTTTGTCATTGAGAGTGAATCTCCCGCCGCTATTAATGTTTATTTCCCGAGGAAAGAGAAGTCGAAAAAAATCACAGTAAAGATGAATTTTTTATCGACCCATGCCGTTATTTGATTGGCGGCTGTTGTGTCAGGGTTGAGCGTGAATGAATTTGACTTTAGAGGCTGTATTTATTCATTTGCTTTGTTATAGCATCCTTCACTAGATTCTGAAGGTACCGATATTTCACCGGCCGTGATTGGCGTTTAATTAAAATAAAATAGGAGTATAGCTATGTCCAGCTTAGAGCCAGACGCTGTTGGCTTAATTATCCAGCGAGCATGTGAATATCTTCAGCCGGTGATGAATGCCATTTTGGCAGGCCTCATGGCGTTATTACACGGAGCGTATCGCAATGTCGGTATGCGGCGGCGGTTATTAAATGCAGCTATGTGCGCCTTATTGGCCTGGACGGTGCGCGATGCGCTGGCGCTGACCGGGCTGGAATTAAAATGGGCGAACCTTGCCAGCGTACTGATTGGTTTCCTTGGGGCTGATTATATCAGCGCATTAATTAAAAGATTCATTGGCAAAAAAACGGGGCTTAAAAATGATAAATGAAATTGAAGACATTCGTTTTACCGCACGCAGCGAGACGAATTTACTGGGCGTCCACCCGGATCTGGTGCGCGTGATGCGGCTGGCGCTGCATTATTCGCTGGTGCCTTTTTCCATCACCGAAGGGCGGCGCAGCATGGCGCGTCAGCGTGACCTGGTGCGCGGTGGGCAAAGCCAGACGCTGAAAAGCCGCCATTTGACCGGCCACGCGGTGGACGTGGTGGCCATGCCTGCGGGCGTGGTGTCCTGGGAGTGGGACTACTACGCGCAAATCGCGGTGGCGGTCCGTCGCGCAGCGCGAGAGTGTGCGGTTGCCGTTGAGTGGGGCGGGGAATGGAAGACGCTGAAGGACGGGCCGCACTTCCAGCTTTCCTTCAGGGATTACCCCGCATGAGCGGCTGGCTGAACAGATTGGCGCAGGGCGGATTGCTGCTGCTGTTGTTGGTAGCCATCTGCCTTGGCGGCTATAGCTCACTGTTGTCGCACCGGCTGGAGCTGGCGCGGCAGCAGGCGGGAGAGCAGCAAAAGACCCTGGCACAGCAAGCGGGGTTGATTGCCACGCTGCAAACCCAGGATGCACAGAATCGCGCGCTGATGGCGGCCCAACAGCAGCAGGAGCAGCAGCTGCGGCAGCAAAGCGATGTTTATCAGAGGAAATACCGTGAAGCGATTAAAAATGACGCCTGCGCTGGGCAGCCTATGCCTGGCGCTGTTATTGAGCTCCTGCGCCCAACCGCCGCAGCCGGCAGTACCGGTGGTGCTGTTACCCCCTGAAACGGTGTTTATCCCTTGTGAACAACCGCAGCTGCCGGGCAATACCTGGGGGGATGCGCTGAGTTATACCCTGGCGCTACAAACCTCGTTACAAATTTGCGCAGGCCGGGTGGCCACGCTGAATGCCTGGCGCGCCAAACTGCCGCCGCACTGACGGCAGTGTTTTTCTTCTTCGTCCTGTGGTACTTCTTTTTTTACTTTTATAAAACTATTTCGATCAAGGTTATGGCCCGCTTCAAAGTTTGTGACGTTTCTCTCACTATACTTAAAGGCTGTGCCCTGCCATTGTACGTGAGCGCCGCTGGCGGTCATTTGAACGCGCAGCAAGGCGCGAGTCGTGAGGTTTGGTGGGCCAAATAAGCGACTCGTAACACAGATGCGCGTTCAAATGGCCCCAGCCCTTCGGGTCGCGCCCCAAAAGCCCGTACTCCGCGTTGTCGGGTTTGAACATAGGCCCGCTATGCTCTGCTCCCTCCGCCTTGATTACGGGCTTTTGGGTCTGCGACGGCGCCACGGACAATGACAGGACGCAGCCTCATAGCCCCATAGCTTTACAAGCCTTACCTCAACATAAAAGCAAAAAACATAGGAACCTACAATGGACGAACAGCTCAAACAGAGTGCGCTTGATTTCCACCAATATCCGGTCCCAGGGAAGATCCAGGTATCCCCCACCAAACCACTGGCAACGCAACGCGATCTGGCGCTGGCCTATTCGCCGGGCGTCGCGGCACCTTGTCTGGAAATTGCTGCCGATCCGCTGGCGGCCTACAAATATACCGCGCGCGGTAACCTGGTGGCGGTGATTTCCAACGGTACGGCCGTGCTGGGCCTGGGCAATATCGGTGCGCTGGCCGGTAAGCCGGTGATGGAAGGGAAAGGCGTCCTGTTCAAGAAGTTTTCCGGTATCGACGTGTTTGATATCGAAGTCGATGAGCTAAACCCTGACAAGCTGATCGACATCATCGCTGCGCTGGAGCCGACCTTTGGCGGGATTAACCTGGAAGACATCAAGGCGCCGGAGTGTTTCTACATCGAGCAGAAACTGCGCGAGCGGATGAAGATCCCTGTCTTCCACGACGATCAGCACGGTACCGCGATCATCACCACTGCCGCAGTGTTGAATGGCCTGCGGGTAGTGAAAAAGAATATTTCCGACGTGCGGCTGGTGGTTTCCGGTGCCGGTGCTGCGTCGATCGCCTGTCTGAACCTGCTGGTGGCCCTGGGGCTACGCCAGCAGAACATTACCGTCTGCGACTCCAAAGGGGTGATCTACAAAGGCCGTGACGCCAATATGGAGCAGACCAAGGCGGCTTATGCGATTGAAGATAACGGCCAGCGCACGCTGGGTGACGCTATCCCTAACGCCGATATCTTCCTCGGTTGTTCCGGCCCGGGTGTCTTGACTCAGGATATGGTGAAAACCATGGCCAGGGATCCGTTGATCATGGCGCTGGCCAACCCGGAACCGGAAATCCTGCCGCCGCTGGCGAAAGCCGTGCGCCCGGACGCCATTATCTGTACCGGCCGTTCCGACTACCCGAACCAGGTAAACAACGTGCTGTGCTTCCCGTTCATCTTCCGCGGTGCGCTGGATGTAGGGGCTACCACCATTAACGAAGAGATGAAGCTGGCCTGCGTGCATGCGATTGCCGATCTGGCGCTGGCCGAGCAAAGCGACGTGGTGGCATCGGCCTATGGGGATCAGGATCTGTCATTTGGCCCTGAATACATCATTCCCAAACCTTTCGACCCGCGCCTGATTGTTAAAATTGCTCCGGCAGTGGCCAAGGCCGCGATGGAGTCTGGCGTGGCGACGCGTCCGATCGAAGACTTCGATGCCTATATCGAGAAACTGTCTGAATTCGTCTACAAAACCAACCTGTTCATGAAGCCGATCTTTGCCCAGGCGAAGAAGGAAATGAAGCGGGTGGTGATGGCGGAAGGCGAAGAGGAAAGGGTACTGCACGCCACTCAGGAACTGGTGTCGCAAGGCTTGGCCTATCCGATTCTGGTAGGGCGCCCGAGCGTGATCGAAATGCGCCTGAAAAAACTCGGTCTGCAGCTGACGCCGGGTAAAGATTTTGAAGTGGTGAACAACGAGTCCGACCCGCGTTTCAATGAATACTGGGGCGAGTACTACCAGATCATGAAACGCCGAGGCGTTTCGCAGGAGCAGGCGCGCCGAGCGGTGATCGGCAACCCGACGCTGATTGCCGCCATCATGCTGCATCGTGGCGAGGCGGATGCGATGATCTGCGGCACCATCGGCAGCTATCACGAGCACTACGACGTGGTCGAAAAAGTGTTTGGCTTCCGTGAGGGCGCCCATGTCGCCGGGGCGATGAACGCGCTGCTGCTGCCAAGCGGCAACACCTTTATCGCCGATACCTATGTCAATGACGATCCGACGCCGGAGCAACTGGCGGAAATCACCCTGATGGCGGCGGAAACCGTGCGTCGCTTCGGCATTGAGCCGAAGGTGGCACTGTTGTCCCATTCCAGCTTTGGTTCTTCCGATAACCCGGCGGCCTGCAAGATGCGTAAAACGCTTGAGCTGGTAAACCGGATGGCACCGGAGCTGGAAATCGACGGCGAGATGCACGGTGATGCCGCGTTGGTTGAAAGTATTCGTAATGACCTGATGCCGGACAGCCCGCTGAAAGGCTCGGCCAACGTGCTGATCATGCCGAACATGGAAGCGGCGCGTATCAGCTACAACCTGCTGCGCGTGTCCTCTTCCGAAGGGGTTACCGTAGGGCCGGTGCTGATGGGAGTAGCGAAACCGGTACACATCCTGACGCCAATCGCCTCGGTGCGCCGCATCGTCAACATGGTGGCGCTGGCGGTTGTGGAAGCACAGACCGAACCGTTATAAGCCTTCGGCATTAAACCGCCCCCTGACGCCTTGGCGCAGGGGGCTTTTTTATGCCTTGCAGAGTGCCGCGATCTGGCGAATATCCTTTGGCGTAGTCCGGCAGCAGCCGCCAATCAGCCGTGCGCCGATGCGTTGCCATTCTCCTACCTGATCAATCAGGCTGCCGTGCTCACCGCCGCAGGCGTGCCAGGTTTTGCTCACCGCGTCGTAATGCTCGCCTGAATTTGGGTAGACCAACAGCGGTTTGTCGGTCAGCGCGGCAAACTGGCGCAGCGCCGGGGCCACATTTTCCAGCGCAATGCAGTTGATGCCAATCGCCAACGCCTGCGGATTGCCGTGCAGCGCTGCCAGCACCTGCGTCAGCGGCGTGCCGTCGCTGAGGTGTTGGCTGTCGCGCAGGGTGAAGGCGAACCAGGCACCGAGCGTCGGGAATTCTTGCAACAGCGTGAGCAACGCCTGCAGCTCGCTGAACGAGGGCAGGGTTTCACAGGCCAACAGATCTACGCCGGCCTCGGCCAACGCACGTATGCGTGGGCGGTGGAAGGCGATCATTTCTTCCTGCGGCAATGCGTAATCGCCGCGATATTCAGACCCGTCGGCGAGATAAGCGCCATAGGGGCCGATCGAGCCGGCGACCAGCAAGGGCGTTGCCTGTGGGTGCTGAGCCAGATAGTCGCGGCGCGCCTGCTGCGCCAGGTGCACGCTTTTGGCGATCAGCGCCAGTGATTGAGCTTGATCCAACCCCCGGCGCAAAAAGCCCTGCGGCGTGGCCTGATAGCTGGCGGTGATGGCGCACTGCGCCCCTGCGTTGAAATAGTCGAGATGAACCTGATAAATCAGCTCGGGGTTTTCGATCAGCACCTTGGCCGACCACAGGGGATCGCTGAGGTCACAGCCGCGAGCCTCCAGTTCGGTCGCCAGCGCGCCGTCAAGAATCAGCGTGCCGTGGGTGGCCAACAGCGTGGCGACGGGGTTGTTAACCGACATGATTTTCTCCCAAAGATGTTTTTTGCCCGCTGCGGCGGGTCAGATAATAGGCGGCGTAGCACAGTGCGACGAACGGCAGCCCGCAGTAAAGCGCGATGCGCTGCTCCGGATCGAACGCCAGTCCGATACAGGCCAGCAGGCACAGGGAAAAGCCGACGATCGGCGTTAACGGATAACCCGGCGCGCGGTATTTCAGGCCGGAGATCGGCTGGCCGCTGCGCAGATAGTGGCGGCGGAAAGCGTAGTGTGAGGCGCAGATGCTCAACCAAACCGCCACCACCGCAAAGCCGGAAATGGCCGACAGGGCGACAAACACCGTGTCCGGCGCAATCACGCTGGTTAACAGCGCCAGTACGCCGCCAAGCATGCTGAAGGTCAGCGCATTGATCGGAATGCCGCGTTTATTGACGCGAGAAAAATAGGTCGGCAGGGTGCGCTGGTTGGCCAGCGACCACAGCATGCGGCCCGAAGCGTACAGGCCTGAGTTGGCGGCCGACAGGATGGCGGTCAGGATGACGAAATTAAAGATATCGGCGGCATAGGGCACGCCGATGCGTTCAAACACCAACACAAACGGGCTTTTGACAATCCCGGCCTGATCCATCGGGATCAGCGCAGCCAGAATAAACACCGTGCCGACAAAGAACAGCATCAGGCGGATCACCGTAGTGCGTATCGCCCAGGGCACCACCTTTTCCGGATTTTCGGTTTCGCCTGCGGCAATGCCGATAAGCTCCGTGCCCGAGAAAGCGAAGTTGACCGCCACCATCGTCATCAGGATCGGCAAGGTGCCGTTGGGCAGCCAGCCTGAGGCGGTCAGGTTATGCAGGAAGGGGGCCGGGGTGCCGTCTTTCATCGGCAGCAGGCCAAACATGGCTGCTCCGCCGAGGATGATAAACGCCAGAATAGTGATTACCTTGATCAACGAGAACCAGAATTCGCTCTCCGCGAAGAAGCGAGTGGTGACTACGTTGAGCAGGAAAATGGCCGCGCAGAAGATCAAACACCACAGCCAAACCGGCGACTGCGGGAACCAATACTGCATGCAGAAACCGGCGGCGGTCAGGCTTGAACCGAGTGCGACTGTCCAGGTGAGCCAATAGAGCCAGGCCACGGTATAACCGGTCGCCGGACCAAGGTAGCGGGAGGCGTAAACGTGGAAGGCGCCGGTTTCCGGCATCGCCACCGAAAGCTCGCCCAGGCACAGCATGACCAGATAGACCACCAGTGCGCCAATCAGATAGGCCAGCAGGGTACCCAGGGCGCCGGTAGTGGAAATGATATAGCCGGTGTTGAAAAACAGCCCGGTGCCGATCACGCCACCCAGCGACAGCATCACCAGGTGCCGGGCCTTCATGGTGCGTTTGAATTGCCCTTCGGCGGGGACAGGTGAGTGCATGGTATTTTACCCGTATAGACGTCTAAGCTGCTAAATGGCTATTGGTTATACCCGCAATACCTCATGAAATCAATGCGTGTTCAGGGATCCTAAAGTAAAAAAATAGTTATCGATGTCGCAGGAAATGGGGTTCTCTATATGCAAATGATAATTATTATCTATAATGTCGCCACTTTTTATGACAGGGCAGCATCATGAGACTTTTGATTTTATTGGCCGCGCTGGCGCTCGGCGCCTGTAGCCAAACCCCGGTTTCCTCGCCAAAAAATACCCTTGATAGTTTGGGCAGAATTACGGATTTACGCAGTGGAGAAAGCCTGTCACCTGACCAGCTTCTGGCCCGTTTGGCCGCTCAACCCCGGGTCATCGTCGGCGAAAAACACGATAACCCTTATCACCATCAGATTGAGCTGTGGCTGGTGCAAAACCTGCCGCAGCAGCGTCCCCAGGGCAGCGTGCTGATGGAAATGATTAACCCGAATCAGCAAGACAAAGTTAACCAGGTGAAACAGTGGCTGCAGGGGGAGCCCAGCGTTCGTGACGGACGCGTAGCGGAGTTGATCGGCTGGCAGTCGGGGTGGAAATGGTCACTGTACGGCGATGTGGTCATGGCGGCGATGCGTGCACCCTATCCGCTGTGGTCGGCTAACCTGGATCGCGATGAAATCATGGCTTTTTATCAGCAGCCAAGTTTCCCGCTGGGCCAACTGTCGGTGCGTCCGGTGGTGCAGAAAGCGCTGGAAGAAACCATCCGCACTTCGCACGGCGGCAAGATTGAACCTCAGCAATTGCATGCGATGCTGGCGATCCAACAGCAGCGCGACCGACGCATGGCTGAACGCTTGCTGGCCGCGCCCACTCCCGCGCTGTTGATTGCCGGTGGCTACCATGCAGCAAAATCCGTAGGAGTGCCACTGCACGTGCAGGATTTGCAACCGGCTGCGTTGCCAACGGTACTGATGCTGGCGGAACCCGGTGTGCAGGTCGATAAACAGGTGGCCGATTACCTGTGGATCACCCCGGCAGTAAAATGAATGTGTTAAGGCAGTGAAAAGGGCTGTTAATAATAATTACAAATGATTATCATTAGCAAATGTGATCTGCAATCATTCGCAATTAAGTAATCTAATGTCCCTATGCTAAGTCAGTCTTTCTCTTTTTCGGCCCCTGCGATGCCGCAACCAAGCTGGGCGCGCGGTTTTTTGTGCGCTATCGCGGCACATGTGGCGCTGGTGCTGTTGTTTTACTGGCTGCCACGGTCGCTGCCGCCTATGTCATTGCCGCCTCCGGCGGTGATGATGAGCTGGGCCGCGCAGATTGAAGCGCCGGAAAGCCCCAAACCCTTACCCTTAGGCATACAGCAGGCGCAATCCTCCGCGGCACAGCCGGCCGAACAGCAGGAACAACCCGATTTGCCGAAGTTGGCGCGGGCTGAAAACACCAAGATTGCCGTGGCTGAAAAAAAGCGAACTGAACGGCGACCGCCGCAGAAAGTCCAGCCAAAGCCGGAGGAGCAGGCGAAAGAGACTAAACGTGCTGCCGCTTCCAGCGCCGCCGCACCGAAAGCGTTGAATATTGCCCAGCAGGCGGCGGCGCCGCTGAGCAGCGATTCTGCCAGTCAGCTGCAGGCCAAGCTGTCGTGGGAAAGCCAGGTAAAGGGGCAGTTGAATCGCATCAAGCGTTATCCGCCAGATGCGCAGCGCCGTCGCCGTAGCGGCATGCCGCAGGTGACCTTCACGGTGGATGCGCTGGGGCGGGTGTCTGATTTGAGATTGCAGGCGTCGTCAGGCACCGCCTCGCTGGATCGGGAGGCGCTGTCGGTGGTGACTCGGGCGCAGCCCTTGCCGCAGCCACCGGTTGAGATGCTTCAGCAGGACAAGGTTCGGGTGACGATGCCGATTGATTTTAATCTGGCGGCGTTCAACACCGTCCAATAGTTTATGCCGACGGCAGCGGCCTTTTGTTTGCTGAAACAAAAGAAGGCGTTGCCGATGTAAAACCATCGTGAGGGACTATGAAATATCCACTTTTGCCGGAGCGTTGTTGGCGTGCGGCAACCTCTGTCGTGATTTCATTAAGCTTAATGGGCCAGGCCGTTCAGGCGGCACCGCAGGCTCCCAGTGCGGAAATCATCCCGAAAAAATTGACCGCCCAGGGTGAAACCCGGGTGGACGATTACTATTGGCTACGCGACGACAGCCGCCAGAATAAAAAGATGCTGGATTATTTGACGGCGGAAAACCATTACACCGAACAGATGATGCAGCCGTACAAAAAACTGCGCGATACGCTGTACCAGGAAATGCTGGGCCGCATGAGCCCGGAAGATCGCTCGGTGCCTTATCAACTGAACGGCTATCGCTATCAGGAAAGCTATGCGGTGGGCAAGGATTTTGCTCTGTACCAGCGTCAGGCTCTTACCGCCGATGCGCCATGGCAAACCTTGCTGGATGCCAACCAGCGCGCGGCAGGGCAGGCTTACTACCGCGTCGGCGGCCTGGAGATCAGCCAGGACAATCAGCGTATGGCGATCGCCGAAGATTACCAGGGGCGCAGGCAGTACCGTATTTCGTTGCGTAATGTCGACAGCGAGAAATGGGCACCGGAAGTGATTGAGAATACCTCTGGCGACATGGTGTGGGCCAACGATGGCAAGACGCTGTTTTATATTCGCAACCATCCGCAAACCCTGTTGCCGTATCAGGTTTATCGCCATCAGTTCGGCACGCCGGTCGCGGACGATAAACTGGTGTATCAGGAAAATGACGCGGCGTTTTATCTGAGCCTGGCCCATTCCTCCTCCCGCGACTACGTCATTATTACCGTCAGCGGCAACACTACCTCTGAGGCGCGGCTGATCGATGCCAACCAACCGCTGAAAGCGCCGGTGCTGTTTGCCGCTCGCAAGAACGGCCATGAATATTACCTCGACCATTATCGCGGCGAGTTCTATTTGCGCTCCAATCACCAAAGCCCGCATTTTGGTCTGTATCACACCGCAGCGCTCGATAAACCGTGGCAGACGCTGATTGCGCCGCAGGAAAAACGCGAGGTCGAAGGCTTCACCCTGTTCCGCGACTGGCTGGTGGTCAAAGAGCGCGGCGACGGCCTGGTGCAGCTACGGCAAATCAGTTGGGACGGCAAAACCCAGCGCAGCATTCCGTTCGATGACGCCAGCTACATGGCCTGGCTGGGCTATAACCCCGATCCTGACAATCAACACCTGCGCTACGGCTATTCGGCGATGACCACGCCGACCAGCACCTACGAATGGGATCTTGATAAAGGCACTCGTACCCTGTTGAAACAGCAGGAAGTTAAAGGGGTTGATCCCAGCCAGTACCACAGTGAACGGGTATGGATCAGCGCGCGTGACGGTGTGAAGGTGCCAGTCTCGCTGGTCTACAACCGTGCGATGTTCAAACCGGGACACAGTCCGCTGCTGGTGTACGGCTATGGCGCTTACGGCATGAGTATGGATCCGGCCTTCAGCGCCAACCGCATCAGTTTACTGGATCGCGGTTTTGTTTATGCGCTGATCCACGTGCGTGGCGGCGGTGAGCTGGGGCAGAACTGGTATCAACAGGGCAAACTGACCCATAAACCCAACACCTTCAGCGACTTTATCGATGCCACCCAGGCACTGATAAAACAGGGGTACGGCCAACCGGGGCGTATCTACGCCATGGGCGGCAGCGCCGGGGGGTTGTTGATGGGCGCGGTTATCAATCAGGCACCGCAGCTGTATAACGCGGTGGTGGCGCAGGTGCCTTTTGTGGATGTTTTGACCACCATGCTTGACGACAGCATTCCACTGACCGTCGGGGAATATGAAGAGTGGGGCAACCCTAATCAACCAGAAGCCTATGCGCTGATGAAGTCTTACAGCCCCTATGACAACGTGCGCAAGCAGGCGTACCCGAACCTGTTGGTGACCAGCGGCCTGTATGATTCGCAGGTGCAATATTGGGAACCGGCAAAATGGGTGGCCAAACTGCGTCGCTTTAAACAGGGGGATTCACTGCTGCTGCTGGCCACTGATATGACGGCCGGGCACGGCGGTAAATCGGGCCGTCTGACGCGGCTGGAAAATAGCGTCCTGGAATACAGCTTTATTTTGGCGGTGGATCAGAAAGCACGCAAATAACCCTTCTGGCCGCCGGGCAATAAACCCGGCGGCTTATTAAAACGATAAAAAAATAAACACCCTATAGCTTTTAAATTGCAGCTAGGCGGCCAGCTCGCTCATCCCCAGGCGCTTACTTTAGTAAGTAACTGGGGTGAGCGAGTGCAGGTAACAACGCTGCAACTTGAAAGATGACGGGTATATTTACCGTCGATTTTGGCGGGCTTTATGTTGGGCATTGTCGGCCATAAAATCTTTTTGGTTATTTCTGGGGACCTATGAAAATTAAATTACTGGTAAGCCTGATCGGTGCGGGAATAGCGCTGAGCGGGACGGCGACGGCTGCGCAGGATGGGACGGACAATGGCAACGGCAAAGTGGTGTTTAGCCCGTTGAACGTTTCGGCCGCGACGGAAAGCGACCGTAGCGAAAAGGAGGCGTTGGAAAAACCGGGTGCCTTCAGCTCACGAGGGGAAAATAAGAACCTCGAATCGGTAGACAGCATTTTGCGCAGCATGCCGGGCACTTATACCCAAATCGATCCGGGCCAGGGATCGGTTAGCGTCAATATTCGCGGCATGAGCGGTTTTGGCCGGGTTAATACCATGGTGGATGGCATTACCCAGAACTACTACGGCAATTCGCCGAGCGATGCAGCACATGGCGGTTTACCCACCAGCCAGTTCGGTGCGCTGATCGATCCCAATTTTATCGTCGGCGTTGATGTAGCGCGTGGGAATGCAACAGGCTCCGCCGGCGTGAATGCGTTGGCAGGCAGCGCCAACTTCCGCACCCTGGGTGTGGATGACGTGGTGTTTTCGGATAATCCCTTTGGCGTGCGCACCAAATTTTCCGTCGGCAATAACGGCATCGGCCGCAGCGGCATGATTGCCGTGGGCGGGAAAACCAGCGCCTTTGGCGAAGGCGGCAGCCTGGGGGCAATGGCGGCCATCAGCGGCAGTTCCATCACGTCTAATTACAAGAACGGTTCGGGTTTTGACAGCGAAGAATTCAACGTTGATAAAACCTACCGACAGAACCCTAAATCCCAGTTATTCAAAGTCGATATTAAGCCAGACGCTTTTAATAGTATCGAACTGTCGGCCAGGACCTACCAGAATAAAATAACCCGCCGTCATATCGACAGTAATGACTTCTATATTAAATATCACTATGCGCCTTTCTCCGAGCTGATTGATTTTAACCTGACAGCCAGTACCAGCCGCGGTGAGCAGAAATTCATGTCTGACAATATGGCAGGGTTTAGCGACAGCAAGGCGAAAAATATCTCGGACGCGCTGGATGTCAATAACACCAGCCGTTTCAGCCTGCAGGAGGTCGACTTTGCCTTCAGCTATGGTGGCAAGCTGATCCGTAACGAATACAAGAAGCACGCATCCGGGCTGGTAACCGACGATAACCAGGCGGAAAGTTCGTCGGTGGGGATTGCGGGTAAACAAAATATCGCCAGCCTTTACAGTGGCCTGCAGCTTAACTATGGCATCTGGCAGAGCAATTTTGATCTGAACTACAGCTCCTATGACATTTCCGGCTATAAACCGGCCTGTGATGATCGCGTGGCCTGCTTCCCGCAGGGGGCCAGCAATATCAATTTGAAAGAGCACGGTTTTAATCCGTCGGTGCTGTTGTCGGCGCAGGTGACGCCATGGTTGCAGCCGTTTGTCAGCTACAGCAAGTCGATGCGCGGGCCGAATATTCAGGAGGTGTTCTTCGCCAACAGCGGCGGGCAGTCGATGAACCCGTTCCTGAAGGGCGAAACCGCCGAAACCTACCAGGCCGGCTTCAACGCCAACGCTCATGACCTGCTGTTCGAGCAGGACAGCTTCCAGCTGAAAGCGGTGTATTTTGAATCGAAGATCAAAAATTACATTTCCAGCCAAAACTACATGGTGTGCAGCAATCGCGAGAAGTGCAACCGCTCCCAGGCGACGCAGGAAGAGTGGGATAACGCCGATGTGAATGTCGTGATGACCATGTACAGCAATGCTTATGAGCCGGTCAGAATGCGTGGGGTGGAAGTAGAGGCAATGTATGACGCCGGTTTCGCCTACACCAAACTTTCCCTGAGCAAAGAGCACACCAGCCAACCGACCAATCAGGCCAGCAACGAGTTCGGTGCCGGTGACATCAGCGAACTGCCGGAGTTTTATTTCACTTTAGATTCTGGGGTTCGTTTGCTGGACGAGAAACTGACGCTGGGCGGATTGGTCAAATACACGGGTAAAGCGGTGCGCCTGTCGCCAAATTCGGATCGGGACGAAAATGAGCAATTGCTGAAAGAGCCTGCGCCGCATATCCCGACGATTATCGATCTGTACAGCACCTATCAGTTCAACCGTAACCTGCTGTTGAAATTCAGCGTGCAGAACCTGATGGACAGAGACTATTCCGATGCGTTGAACAAGATGAACTCGATGCCGTCCCAGGGACAGGACTTCTCACCGACCAACACCGCCCGCGGCCGAACCTATATCTTCGGCGGGGAGGTGCGATTCTAAGCGGAGTACGGGCGCAATCACTGCGCCCGTTTAGATTGATGGCAAACACCCGAAAAACGGGGTTTTCGGATGTTTGGGGAAAACCTGAAGACGTAATTCTTTGTTTTTATTAGCACTGAAAGCAGAACGTTTGACCGCAAAGGACTTTATCAGCAGGCAAAACGGGCGCAATCACTGCGCCCGTTTTGCCTGCTGCAGCCACTTGTCCAGCTCGTTGGCGAACTGCTGACGATCGCGCTGGTTCAGCGTATTCGGGCCGCCGGTCTGGATACCGCTGGAGCGCAGGGTGTCCATAAAGTCGCGCATGTTCAGGCGCTCACGAATGGTGTCCGGCGTATAGCGTTCCCCGCGCGGATTCAGCGCCACCGCGCCTTTTTCGATCACCTCGGCAGCCAGCGGGATATCGGCGGTGATCACCAGATCGCCTTTCTCGCAGCGGCGTACGATTTCGTTATCCGCCACGTCAAAACCGGCCGCCACCTGCAGGGTGTGGATATGCCTGGAGGGCGGCGTTCTCAGCGGTTGGTTGGCAACCAGCGTTACCGACATGGCGGTACGTTCCGCCGCGCGAAACAGCACTTCTTTGATCACGTTGGGACAGGCGTCCGCATCGACCCAAATCTGCATTATTCCGGCTCCTTCAACCAATCGCGCACCGGCAGGAAGTCACGGTACAACGCCGCTTCCGGGCTGTCTTCCGCCGGTTGATAGTTGTATTCCCAGCGTACCAGCGGCGGCATCGACATCAGGATGGATTCGGTACGCCCGCCGGTTTGCAGACCGAACAGCGTGCCGCGGTCCCAGACTAAATTAAACTCGACGTAGCGACCACGGCGATACAGCTGGAACTGACGTTCGTTATCGCCCCAACTCAGCGCCTTGCGTTTTTCCACGATTGGCAAATAAGCCTCGAGGAAGCCTTCGCCCACCGCCTGGGTAAATGCGAAGCAGGTGGCGAAGTCGGGGGTGTTAAGATCGTCAAAGAACAGACCGCCGATGCCACGCGCTTCATTGCGGTGCTTGATAAAGAAATAGTCATCGCACCACTTTTTGTATTTGGGATACACCTGCTCGCCGAAGGGGGCGCACAGCTGCTCGGCGGTGCGGTGCCAGTGAATGGCATCTTCTTTAAAGCCGTAGAAGGGGGTCAGATCAAAGCCGCCGCCAAACCACCACACCGGCTCTTCGCCCGGCTTTTCCGCAATGAAAAAACGCACGTTGGCGTGGCTGGTCGGGATATAAGGGCTGCGCGGATGGATCACCAGCGACACGCCCATCGCCTGGAAGCTGCGGCCGGCCAACTCGGGACGGTGCGCGGTAGCGGAGGCGGGCAGGGTGGCACCGGAGACGTGTGAGAAGTTGACGCCCGCTTGTTCGAACACCGCGCCGTCGATCAATACCCGGCTGCGGCCACCGCCGCCTTCTTCCCGCGTCCAGCGGTCCTCGTTGAAAACGGCGCCGCCGTCGGCCTGAGCCAGCTGCGTGCAGATGCGGTCCTGCAATGCCAGCAGGAAGGATTTTACTTCTGCGATGGTCGATAAACTCATACGGATTAATTCACAGCGTCTGACTGAACAAGCCGCAGAGTATACCTTTATTCACCGTGGCTGGCAGTATCAGCCGGGTTTTCGTTGGTGTGAATCGTAATAGCTGAAGAAACTGATCACGCCGTCGGCGATGGCGCGGGCGATTTTCTCGCGGAATGCGGTGGTGCCAAGCAGGCGTTCTTCCGCCGGATTGGTGATGAACGAGGTTTCGACCAGTACCGACGGAATCGAGGGGGATTTCAGCACCGCGAATGCCGCTTGTTCGGTGCTGTTGCTGTGCAGGTGATGCACCGGACGGATCTGGCCGAGCACGTGGCGGCCGAGCGTCAGGCTGTTGTTGATGGTGTCGGTTTGCACCAGGTCGAACAGCACCTGCTGCAGATAGTTGTCCTGGTTTTTGTATTTGCCGCCGGCCACGTCATCGGCGGCATTTTCGCGATTGGACAGATAACGCGCCATGGCGCTGCTGGCACCGCGATTGGACAGGGCAAACACTGAGGCACCGGAGGCTTCCGGGCTGGTAAAACCGTCGGCATGGATAGAGATAAACAGGTCGGCCTGATGCTGGTGGGCAATCTCCACCCGCTGAAACAGGGGGATAAATTCGTCTTCTTCCCGCGTCAGGCGCACTTCAACGTGTTCCTGCTCGTGCAGAATGCGACGCACGTGGTTGGCAATCTCCAGCACCACGTGTTTTTCCTGAGAACCTTCTCTGCCGACGGCGCCCGAATCGATACCGCCGTGACCGGGATCGATCATCACCAACCTTTTGCTGCCGCTGGGTTTGGGGGCGGTTTTAGCGTGTTGCTTGCGCAGCATGCCGCCGGTTTCGGCCTTGGCCGTTTGGCTTTTGCTGCCGAGCAGCACCAGCGCCAGGCCGGAAAGCAGTAATTGGCGCCGCGTGGGGGAAACGGAGAGCGGTTTAAAATTGAGGAAGGGATTAACCTGCTTTTTCATAACGCTACGCTCCATCGACAAATTCTATTTTGCGACGTTATATCGTATTGATAATCATTAATCGACCGGATAACTATGTCCATTTATTACGCGGGTTACCGGGGATTTCTGCATTATTGGCCGGGGAAATCGCAGTTTGATATTGCGTAAGTGAATAATCCCGCGATAATCAGATAAACATCTTAATTAACAGCGGCGAACATCGATGGAAATTCGCGTATTTCGACAAGACGACTTTGAAGAAGTCATTACCCTGTGGGAGCGCTGCGATCTGCTGCGGCCGTGGAACGATCCTGAGATGGATATTGAGCGCAAACTGAATCACGATCCGGATCTTTTTCTGGTCGCGGAAGTGGGCGGGGAAGTCGTGGGGTCGGTGATGGGGGGATACGACGGCCACCGTGGCTCGGCGTATTATCTCGGCGTACATCCGGATTATCGCGGACGCGGTATCGCCAATGCGTTGATCAGCCGGTTAGAGAAAAAATTGATCGCACGCGGTTGCCCGAAGATCCAACTGATGGTGCGGGAAGATAATGACACGGTGATCGAGATGTACGAGAAACTCGGTTACGAGATCCAGAGCATTACCAGCCTGGGCAAGCGACTGATCGAAGATCAGGAATATTGAATGTTGTTTTGGGCGGTGAGACTTCACCGCCCAAACTGTGCGTTAAGGCAGTTTTTTAATGGTTTTCACATCGACTTCCACACTGCTCCAGTCCTTATCCACTTTCCCTTCCAGTTGCACTTTATCTTTCGGGGTGATGGTCTGACCGTTCCAGCGTTTTCTGTCGATCTCCACCGTCAGGGTGCCGCTGGCGTCGCGGAAAGTATAGGTGTCGTCACCGACGCGTTGTTCAATGTTGCCTTGCAGCATCACCCAGGTGTCATCACTCATTGATTTGACCTTGTCTACGGTGGTCAACGCGGCGCTAGGGCCGGAGAATCCACCTTGCTGAGCGTTTTGGGTGTGCGTTTGCGGTGCCGCAGGATCGAGGAACCCGCCTTGCTGAGCCAGAACCGGTGCGCTGCACAGAGCAATTAATGCCGCCAGGGTATATTTTTTCATCTTAAGCTTCCTTATCTCAATCTAAAATTAAAGCCCTGCCAATCAGGACTGCTGGTTTGATGGGGTTAAGTAAAGCATGAAAATCTTAAGGGGTTCTTAAGCGCGCGCATTGAAAACAATAAACACGGCACCCATTTGAAAAGTCATCATGATATTGGCAAGGAATCGATGTTGAAGCCACTTCCATCCCGTTTTTCCCCCGACGATTACGATCAGCACGGTGCGTTGCGTTTGCCGCTGTGGTTTTGGGGCGTACTGATTTTACAGGCCCGTACCTGGATCCTGTTTGTGATGGCCGGGGTTTCGCGCCAGCAGGGGGAAGGCCTGCTGTCGCTGTTTTACCCGGATACCCAATGGTTCTGGTATGGCATCGTGCTGGGGTTGCCGGCGGCGTTGGCATTTTTGATTGCTCCGCGTCGTCACCAGTGGCCAAGGCTATGGCGTGCCTGGCGCTGGGTATTGATGGCTTCACTGCTGGCGGCGTTGGGCGGCTCGCTGTTTAGTTTGTGGCAGCAAGACGACAATCCTTCGGCGTTGGACATCGTGCTGGCGTTGCTCGATGCGTTGGCGCTGGCTTACCTGTCGTTGAGTGCGCGTCTTAAGGCCTGTTTCGTTGTACAGGATGAGGCGGGTTAATTGCCGCGCAGTGCGGCACTTTTCTCATTTTCCGCACTCCAAGCTCGCAACCGATGGCGATGCGTGGACAGTTGTGAGAGGCTGGCACGCAACAAAACGCCAAGTGCGGCAGGGCAGAGCAGGCTGTGCCCCGTCATTGATGTTAAGGAGCTAAAAATGAATGTTCGCCCACTGTTGTTAGGGCTTCCGCTGTTACTGACCGGCTGTTCGACGATGTCCAATTTCTCTTGGTCCAGCCTGTCGCCACTTAACTGGTTTGGCAGCAGCCTCGAAGTCAGCGCCAAGGGCGTTGGCGATCTCAACGCCGGTACCCCGATGTCGGAAAGCGCCATTAACGACGGGCTGAACGGCGATTACCGCCTGCGCGGTGGCATGGCCACCAGCCAGGGCAAGATAGTTTCCTACTATCAGGCGATGGACGGCAACGACGTGAAGCTAGTGATCACCGGGGAACCTAAAGGCCACGTGCAGCGCGTGGACGTGATGGACAGCAAAGTCGCGACCGAGTGGGGCAGTAAGCTCGGCACGCCGTTCAGTGATCTGTACAGCAAGGCGTTCGGTGCCTGTAAACCGGCCGACGGCGACGATGCCGGCAAGGTCGAGTGCGTCGCGCAGCAGAGCAAGTACGTCACCTATATCTTCGACGGCAAGTGGGCCGGCCCACAAGACATCATCCCACCGGACGACACGCTGAAAAGCTGGACTGTCAGCAAGATCATCTGGCACGCCAAGCCGCAATAAAACTTCCCCTCGGGGCGTCCGTTGATTCCGCGGCGCCCCTGATTTCTCTGGTTTCCATCCCCGCCGAACGTTAAATCACTGCTACCTTTGGGCGAGATTGCCCGGTTACGGGTAACCCTATTTTCTTTGCGCTGATGCAAGGCAATCCCGTTTTCATCGGGTATGATACTGCGCATTCGTAACAGGAAACCCATGGACAAACAGCTGCCTGTTACTCGATTTCGATTTGAGGATAACGATAATGACCCAGGTTCAGAGCGGTATTTTACTGGAACACTGCCGCTTCGCCATTTTTATGGAAGCCACCGTGCAGGGCGAATTCGCCGATTTACGTCAGGGCTGCAAGCAGTTTTGCCAGACGTTGACCGAGCTGCAACAGCAGTTTCCCGATGCGCATTTGGGCGCGGTGATCGCCTTTGGCTATGACGTCTGGCACGACCTGTCCAGCGGACAGGGCGCTAAAGAGCTGAAGCCATTCACCCCGCTGGGCAAAGGGCTGGCCCCGGCCACCCAGCGCGATCTGCTGATCCACATCCAATCCCTGCGTCATGACGTTAACTTTACGCTGGCTCAGGCGGCGCTGGCAGCGTTCGGCAACGCCATCAAAATTGAAGAAGAGACCCACGGCTTCCGCTGGGTGGAAGAGCGCGATCTGAGCGGCTTTATCGACGGCACTGAAAATCCGCAGGGCGACAAACGTCCTGAAGTGGCGGTCATCGCCGAAGGTGAAGAAGACGCAGGCGGCAGCTATGTGCTGGTGCAGCGTTACGAACACAACCTGCGCCAGTGGCAGCGTTTCACCACCGAGCAGCAGGAGCAGATTATCGGCCGTACCAAGCACGACAGCGAAGAGTTGCCGCCGGAGCAGCGTCCGGAAACCTCACATGTCAGCCGTGTCGATCTGAAAGAAGACGGCAAAGGCCTGAAGATCCTTCGTCAGAGCCTGCCTTACGGTACCGCCAGCGGTAAACACGGGCTGTACTTCATCGCTTATTGCGCCCGCCTGCACAACATCGAAAAACAGCTGCTGAGCATGTTTGGCGATCTGGACGGCAAACGTGATGCGATGCTGCGTTTCAGCCGTGCGGTGACCGGCAGCTATTACTTTGCGCCTTCGCTGACGCGCCTGCTGTCGCTTTAACCTCGCCACCGGGGTCGGCCATGCCGGCTCCGGATTAACTTCCTCCTCTGCCATGCCGCTCCGCCCCTGCCTTATAGCGTTTGATGCTTGAAAATCACTAAACGGTATATAAAAGCGTTACAGCTCCGCACCTAGTTATAAATACACTGGTCAACATCAGGGCGAAAGCCCGGCAGATTGATTCAGCTATAAGGTGCACAATGAAACAAACACGGGTTAAAAATTTCATGCTGAAAGGATGGTTGGCGGCGGCGCTGTTAGCCAGCGGTACCGTTTCGGCCGCTGAACTGCTGAACAGCTCCTATGACGTTTCCCGTGAATTGTTTACCGCGCTGAACCCGGGTTTTGAACAGCAGTGGAACCAGCAGCATCCGGGCGACAAGCTGACCATCAAACAATCTCACGCCGGCTCTTCCAAGCAGGCGCTGGCGATATTGCAGGGGTTACGTGCCGACGTAGTGACCTACAACCAGGTGACCGACGTGCAGATCCTGCACGATCGCGGCCAACTGATCCCGGCGGACTGGCAGGCTCGTTTACCGAACAACAGCTCACCTTTCTATTCCACCATGGCTTTCCTGGTGCGCAAGGACAACCCAAAAGGCATCCATAGCTGGAACGATTTGGTGCGCGACGATGTGAAGCTGGTGTTCCCGAACCCGAAAACCTCCGGCAACGGCCGTTATACCTATCTGGCTGCCTGGGGAGCCGCCAACCAGGCTGACGGCAACGATCAGGCCAAAACCCGTGCGTTTATGACCCGATTCCTGAAAAACGTGCTGGTGTTCGACACCGGCGGTCGCGGGGCGACCACCACCTTTGTGGAACGCGGGCTGGGTGACGTGCTGATCAGTTTTGAGTCGGAAGTGAACAATATTCGCAAGCAGTATGGCGAGGACAAGTATCAGGTGATCGTACCGCCGGTCGATATTCTGGCGGAGTTCCCGGTCGCCTGGGTCGACAAAAACGTGGAAAGAAACGGCACTGAACAGGCCGCCAAAGATTATTTGAATTACCTCTACAGCCCGGCTGCGCAGCAGGTGATCACCAGCTTCTACTATCGCGTGTATGACAAGCAGGCGATGGCGGCCGCGAAGGGCCAATTCCCACAGACCAAACTGTTCCGTGTAGAAGATCAGTTTGGTGGTTGGCCGCAGGTGATGAAGACGCATTTCTCTACCGGTGGCGAGTTGGATCAACTGTTAGCGGCAGGGCATAAGTAATGTTGTTGTCCAGCAAACGGGTTCTGCCTGGGTTTGGTCTCAGTCTGGGAAGCAGCCTGTTTTACACTTGCCTGATCCTGCTGCTGCCGCTCAGCGCACTGGTGATGCAACTGGCGCAGATGAGCCTGGCGCAATATTGGGAAGTGGTTTCCAACCCGCAGGTGGTTGCGGCCTATAAGGTTACGCTGCTGGCGGCGGGCGTCGCCAGCCTGTTTAACTCGGTGTTCGGCATGCTGATGGCCTGGATCCTGACTCGCTATCGTTTTCCGGGGCGTACGCTGCTGGATGGCCTGATCGACCTGCCGTTTGCTCTGCCGACGGCGGTGGCCGGTTTGACGCTGGCGGGGCTGTTTTCCACCACCGGGTGGTATGGCCAATGGTTGGCGCATTTTGACATCAAGGTGACGTTCACCTGGCTCGGCATCGCGGTGGCGATGGCATTCACCAGTTTGCCCTTCGTGGTGCGTACCGTTCAGCCGGTGCTGGAAGAGCTGGGGCCCGAATACGAAGAGGCCGCAGAGACCCTGGGCGCGACCCGCTGGCAGAGCTTTCGCCGCGTGGTGATGCCGGAGCTGGCCCCGGCGCTGCTGGCCGGCACGGCCATTTCCTTTACCCGCAGCCTGGGCGAATTTGGCGCGGTGATTTTCATCGCCGGCAACATCGCCTGGAAGACGGAAGTGACCTCGCTGATGATTTTCGTTCGCCTGCAGGAGTTCGATTATCCGGCGGCCAGTGCGATTGCCTCGGTGATCCTGGCGGCTTCGCTGCTGTTGCTGTTCAGCATTAACGTTCTGCAAAGCCGCTTTGGCCGACGCATCGGGGGGCACTGATGGCGGATATCTCTGAGTTCAACGGCGTCGAACGCCCGCGCGTCAATTGGGGCAAGTGGACGCTGATCGGTATCGGCGTGTTGTTTTCGGTCTTGCTGTTGGTGGTGCCGATCATTTCGATTTTCGCTGAAGCCTTTTCCAAGGGCGCCGGCGCGATGTGGAGCAATCTGGTCGATCGCGACATGTTGCACGCTATCTGGCTGACGGTGCTGATTGCCCTGATTACCGTGCCGTTCAACCTGGTGTTCGGCACCTTACTGGCCTGGTTGGTGACGCGGTTCACTTTCCCCGGCCGCCAGCTGCTGCTGACGCTGATCGACATTCCGTTTGCCGTGTCACCGGTGGTGGCGGGGCTGATTTACCTGCTGTTTTACGGCAGCAATGGCCTGCTGGGCGGTTGGCTGGATGCGCACAATATCCAGATCATGTTCTCCTGGCCGGGCATGGTGTTGGTGACCATTTTCGTGACTTGTCCGTTCGTGGTGCGTGAGCTGGTGCCGATGATGCTCAGCCAGGGCAGCCAGGAAGACGAGGCCGCCATTTTACTGGGCGCTTCCGGTTGGCAGATGTTCCGCCGGGTGACGTTGCCGAACATTCGCTGGGCGCTGCTGTACGGCGTGGTGCTGACCAATGCGCGCGCCATTGGCGAATTCGGCGCGGTCTCGGTGGTGTCCGGTTCTATTCGCGGCGAGACCTTTAGCCTGCCGCTGCAGGTCGAGTTATTGCAACAGGATTACAACACTGTTGGCTCCTTTACCGCCGCCGGGTTACTGACCCTGATGGCGATAGTGACCCTATTTTTGAAGAGTGGCCTGCAATGGCGTCTGGAACGTCAGAATGCACGTCTCGAGCGGGAGGAAAATCATGAGCATTGAGATTAACGGTATCAACAAGTTTTTCGGTCGTACCAAGGTATTGAACGATATCTCGCTCGATATTGCCTCCGGTGAGATGGTGGCGTTGCTGGGGCCGTCGGGCTCCGGCAAAACCACGCTGCTGCGTATTATCGCCGGGCTGGAAAGCCAGAGCGGCGGCAAGCTGGGCTTCCACGGTACCGACGTCAGCCATGTGCATGCCCGCGATCGCCGGGTGGGTTTCGTGTTCCAGCATTATGCGCTGTTCCGCCATATGACCGTGTTCGACAACATTGCCTTTGGCCTGAGCGTGCTGCCGCGTCGTGAACGCCCGAATGCCGCGGCAATCAAACAAAAAGTGACCCAGCTGCTGGAGATGGTGCAGCTTGGCCATTTGGCTAACCGCTATCCGTCACAGCTTTCCGGTGGCCAGAAGCAACGCGTGGCTTTGGCTCGTGCACTGGCGGTAGAGCCGCAGATTTTGCTGCTGGACGAACCTTTCGGCGCGTTGGATGCGCAGGTGCGTAAAGAACTGCGCCGTTGGCTGCGACAGCTGCATGAAGAACTGAAGTTTACCAGCGTGTTCGTCACCCACGATCAGGAAGAGGCGATGGAAGTGGCCGACCGTATCGTGGTGATGAGTCAGGGCAATATTGAACAGGTAGGGTCGCCGGAAGAAATTGTCCGCGAACCGGCCAGCCGCTTTGTGCTGGAATTCATGGGCGAAGTGAACCGCCTGAGCGGAGAAATCCGTGGCTCGCAGCTGTTCGTCGGCGCGCACCAGTGGCCGCTGTCGTTCCAGCCGATGCATCAGGGCAAGGTGGATCTGTTCCTGCGGCCTTGGGAAATGGAAGTGGGCACCGAGAGCAGCGAACGCTGCCCGTTGCCGGTGCAGGTGCTGGAGATCAGCCCGCGTGGCCACTTCTGGCAGATGACCGTTCAGCCGATCGGTTGGCACCAGGAACCTATCAGCGTAGTGTTGCCCGACGGCAACGAGCCGCCGGTTCGCGGTGGCCGTTATTACGTCGGCAGCCTGAATGCGCGCCTGTACGCCGGCGATCGGTTGCTACAACCTGTTGCGTTAGCTAAAAGCGCCTGATAGTTTTTACCTCCCAACATCATTTTAAAGGCAACCCCGGGGTTGCCTTTTTACATTACGCACTTCAACACACAGGCAAAGAACGTGACAACGCTCGAACAATGCATCGGCAATACCCCGCTGGTAAAATTACAACGTCTGGCCACAGGGCTGGGCGGCGAGGTTTGGGTCAAACTGGAAGGCAATAATCCGGCGGGCTCGGTGAAGGATCGAGCCGCGCTGGCGATGATCCAGCAGGCGGAATTGCGCGGCGAGATAAAACCCGGTGACCGGCTGATTGAGGCCACCAGCGGTAACACCGGCATTGCATTGGCGATGATCGCGGCGTTGAAAGGCTATGCTTTGACGCTGCTGATGCCGGAAAACATGAGCCTGGAACGTCAGGCGGCGATGCGCGCCTACGGGGCCGAGCTGATCCTGGTCAGCCGGGAAGTGGGTATGGAAGGCGCGCGTGACCTGGCGTTGGACATGCAGAATCAGGGGCAAGGCAAGGTGCTGGATCAGTTTAACAATCTGGACAATCCTTACGCCCACTTCACCACCACCGGCCCGGAAATCTGGCAGCAGAGCCAGCAGCGGGTCACCCATTTTGTCTCCAGCATGGGCACCACCGGCACCATTACCGGCGTGGGTGGTTACCTGAAGAGCCAAAATCCGCAGGTGCAGATCATTGGCCTGCAACCGGCGGAAGGCAGCAATATTCCCGGTATTCGTCGCTGGGCACCGGCCTATCTGCCGGGTATCTTCCGCCCGGAGCTGGTGGATCAGGTGCTGGACATCGAGCAAACCGACGCCGAGCAGACCATGCGTCAGCTGGCGCAGCGCGAAGGCATTTTCTGCGGCGTCAGCTCCGGCGGTGCCGTGGCCGGTGCGCTGCGGATCGCGGCGTCGAATCCGGGCAGCGTTATTGTGGCGATCATCTGCGATCGCGGCGATCGTTACCTCTCCACCGGCGTTTTCGGCTGAGGGTTACTCCCTTTCCAACGCATGTATCGGATCCATCCCGGCAGCTCGTCTTGCCGGGAAGAAGCCAAAAATAACCCCGATCAGCGTCGAACAGATAAACGCGGCGACGATGGACTCGGTGGAATACACCATCGTGAAATTGTCGCTGAATTGGCCGAACACCACGCCGATCCCCAGCGACAGCAGAACCCCCAAAGTGCCGCCCAGCAGGCACACCAGCACTGCCTCAATCAAAAATTGTTGCATGATGTCGCTGGCGCGGGCACCGACCGCCATACGCACGCCGATTTCGCGGGTGCGTTCGGTGACCGACACCAACATGATATTCATCACCCCAATCCCGCCAACCACCAGAGAAATCAATGCGATCATCGACACCAGCAGCGTCAGGGTGGCGGTGGTTTTCTCAATGGTCTGGCGAATGCTGTCGGTATTCATCACAAAGAAGTCCTTGCCACCATGGCGCTGGCTCAGCAGACGGGTCACGCCGTCTTCGGCGCTGGTGAGATCGATATCGTCGTTAACCCGCACGGTGATGCTTTTCAGGTAGCTCTGGCCCAGCATGCGTTTCATGGCGGTGGTGTAGGGGATCCAGACGTTAAGGGTTTCGTCGCTGCCGAAGCCGCTCTGTTTTTTGGCGGCGACGCCGATAATGCGGCACGGCAGCGAGCCGAGCAGGATCACTTCGCCAAGCGGGTTGGCCCCCTGAGGAAACAGTTTGTTGCGGGTGTTTTCGTCAATCACCGCCTCCTGCATCAACTGGTCGACGCTATGGCGGTTAAACGCCATGCCGCTGTCGATGCTGTAACCGCGCACCAGGAAATACTGCTCACCGACGCCATTGACCGTGCCGCTGACCGACTGATTGCCATAGCGGAAGGTGGTGCTGCTTGAAACGGTCGGCGTGACGCTGTGCACGTAGCCCTGCTGCGCCAGCGCATCGGCGTCGGTGGCCCGCAGCGTCTGTACTGCAGCAGAACGCATATCGCCGAAATCTTTGCCCGGATAGACCTCCAGCGTGCTGGTGCCCATGGCGTTGATGTTGGCCAGCACCTGCTGTTGAGAACCCTTGCCCAGCGCCACCACTGACACCACCGAGGCGATGCCGATGATGATGCCGAGCATGGTCAGCAGGGTGCGCAAGCGTTGGGAGGCCATCGCCAGCAGTGCCATTTTGAATGCTTCGTACAGGCGATCTCGTTGGGATCGCCAGCGGTTGACGGCGCTATCCGGCGTTTTCGGCAGGCGTGCGACGGTTTGGGTGGTTTTCTGCCGGTCGGCGATAATCTCGCCGTCGCTAAGTTCAATGATGCGCTGAGCATGTTCGGCGATCTGCATATCGTGAGTGACAATCACCACCGTATGGCCGCGAGCGTGCAGGTCTTTCAGGATGCTCATCACTTCTTGCCCGCTGTGGCTGTCCAGTGCGCCGGTGGGTTCGTCCGCCAGAATCACCTCGCCGCCGTTCATCAAGGCGCGAGCGATACTGACGCGTTGCTGCTGGCCACCGGAGAGCTGACTGGGAAGATAATTCAACCGTTGCGCCAGGCCGAGCCTTTGCAGCAGATCGGCGGCACGTTGTCGACGTGCGCCGCGCGCATGGCCGGCATACACCGCCGGGACCTCCACGTTGCCTTGGGCGCTAAGATCTCCCAGCAGATGATAGCGCTGAAAGATAAAACCGAAATGTTCGCGGCGCAGTTCGGCCAGGCTGTCGCGATCCAGCTGAGAGGTACTGCGGCCGGCCACCTGATAATCCCCCTCGCTTGGGCGATCGAGACAGCCGAGAAGGTTCATCAAGGTTGATTTGCCGGAGCCGGAGGCGCCCACGATCGCCACCATTTCACCTTGGGCAATGGTGAGATGGATATTGTTCAGCACGGTGACGTTTTGTTCACCGGCCTGAAAACGGCGGCTGATGCCGCGCAGCTGCAGCAGAGGCGGTAGGTTCATCATCACATCCCCATCGGCGGTGGACCCATGCGCCGTGGGGTGCTTTGGGTCGCGGCATTGACCTGGCTGACAATCACTTTCTCGCCGGCCAACACGCCGCTGATGATCTGTGCGTCGACGTTATTATTGATGCCGACCTTGACCGGACGGCGGGCGATATTGCCCTGACTATCGACCACTTGCACCCAGTCTCCCTGCAAGGCGGTAGCGGGGATCACCACGGCATTTTCCGCCTTGGCCAGCACGATATACACCTGCGCGGTCATTGAGATGCGGAGTGCCCCATCTGGGTTTGCCACATCGAACAGGCCGTTGTAGTAAATCGCGGTGCTGGAACTGGAAGTGCTGCTGGAACTGCTGGTGCTGGTCGAGGTGGTTTCGTCGTTGATCGAGTCAGGTGCCGGCTCTATGGCCCGCAGTTGGGTGCTGTATCGCTTGCCCGGTTCGCCGAGGATGGTGAAATAGACCGGCATGCCGGCTTTCACCTTGACCACGTCGGCTTCGGATATTTGCGCTTCGACAGTCATGGTAGCCAACTGGGCGACTTTAACGATGGTCGGCGCACTCTGTACTGCGTTCACCGTTTGGCCTTCTTCTACCGGCAACGCGACGATGGTGCCGTCGATCGGCGAGGTGATTTTGGTGTAACCGAGGTTAACCTGCGCGGTATTGACCGCGATTTGCGCCTGAATGATCTGCGCATCCAGCGCGTTGATGTCGGCGCGGGTGGCAACCAGCGCGGCCTGGGCACTGTCCAAATCAGCTTGCACACCGACGCCGCGCGCCACTATGGCCTGCTGACGCTGATAAACCAGCTGATTGTTGCGCAGCGCCGCCATTTTGGACGCGCGCTGAGCCTGAACGTTTTTTAAGGCCGCTTCTGCATCCCTCAGGGCGTTCTGCTGGGTTAAGTCATCAATCTCAGCCACTCGCTGGCCTTTATGCACTTTGTCGCCCAGCGTCACGTACAGGGCCTTTATCTGGCCCGACACCTGAGCGCCCACGCTAACCTGCTTTTGCGCTTCTATCGTACCGTCCGCCAGCACCGTTTGTTCCAGGTCACGGGTTTGCGCTACCGCAGTGATATACCGCGGCGTTTCTGTAGCGTCGTGGGATCGGAAGTAGAGAAATAGGGCGATAGCAGCCACAATAGCAGTGGGCACCCGATAGCGTTTAACGCGTTGAAACGATGGCATGACGATAAGCTTTCCTGACATAAAAGCGTGACGAAATTCTGTTGCACTAATTTAGCGCGCCGTCGACCGGGCTGCGGTTAAGTGGCCTTCAGGAATATGTAAGGATTGAGTAAAACCGGCTGCGAAGCAGGCAAATAGGCGTGAAAATGGCGAAAATCCGCGAAGGAGTAAGGCATGAAAATTTTATTGGTCGATGATGACCTCGAACTCGGCACCATGCTGAGTGAATACCTGACTGGCGAAGGGTTCAACGCCACGCTGGTGCTGACCGGCAAGGCGGGCGTGGAAGGTGCGTTATCAGGTGACTACACCGCGATGATCCTCGACATCATGCTGCCGGACATGAGCGGCATCGACGTACTGCGCGACGTGCGTAAAAAGAGCCGCATGCCAATCATTATGCTGACGGCAAAAGGCGACAATATCGATCGGGTTATCGGGTTGGAAATGGGCGCCGATGACTATATGCCCAAGCCATGCTACCCCCGTGAGCTGGTGGCGCGCCTGCGTGCGGTGCTGCGTCGTTTCGACGAGCGCCCGGAAGAAGTGGACGACGAAATTGCCATTAACTTCGGTGAGCTGACCCTCAATCCATCGACCCGCAGCAGCGAATGGCGCGGTAAACCTTTCGATCTGACCGCTTCCGAATTCAACTTGCTGGAGCTGTTGCTGCGCGCACCCGAGCGGGTGGTATCGAAAGACGAGCTGTCGGAAAAAGGGTTAGGGCGCCCGCGCGAAGCCTATGACCGCAGCGTTGACGTTCATATCAGCAACATTCGCCAGAAGTTGGGAGCGTTGACGGATAATGCGCTCAGTATTGAAACGGTGCGCAGCATCGGCTATCGCATCCGATAATGGCCATGCGCGGAAGACTCTTCTGGAAAATCCTGCTCGGCTTCTGGCTGACGTTTATCATCATGACGCAGGCGCTGTGGGTCGCTTTTTCTTTGTATGGCGATCGCTATGAGCCGCCGGAAAATGCGATGGCCCGCCGGGCGGTCACGCTTCAACTGACATCGGCCGCCACGCAGTTGCGCAATGGCGGAATGCCGGCATTGAACGCCATGCTGAAAGACTGGCCGGATGGCGATCGGCGCTTGCTGTCCGTCACGCCAATGGCTCAGCCGCCGGCACCGGAGGAGCCGGTATTTGAAGGCCGTCGCAGGCTAAAAGAAGTCACTGCATGGGTAGCGGGCGAAGGGGGGGCTGGCTACCTGCTGAGTTACGACATGCGTGCCCTGCGGGAAGAATACAGCCCGAACCGGCGTCCGCACGTATTCAATATCCCTATGCCGATGCTTTGGGTCGGCGGGCTGGCGGGGTTGCTGTTCAGCACGGTGCTGGCCTGGAACCTGACCCGGCCGATGCGCAAGCTGCGCGACGGTTTTGACCGCGTAGCCCAGGGCGACTTATCGGTACGTTTGTTCCCGGCGATGCGCCGGCGGCATGATGAACTGTCTGAAGTGGCGCGTGATTTTGACAGCATGGCCGAGCGGCTGGAGCTGTTGGTCAGCGCCCGCGAGCAGCTGCTGCACGATGTCTCGCACGAACTTCGCTCGCCGCTGGCCCGGTTGCAGTTGGCCATTGGCCTGGCGCGGCAAAATGAAGGCAACGTCGAGAACTCGCTGCAACGCATTGAGCATGAAGCGGGGCGGCTGGACAAAATGATTGGCGAACTGCTGGCGCTGTCACGTGCCGAGAGCAACAGTCTGCCGGATGAAGAGTACTTCGATCTGTACGGGCTGGTGGATGCGGTGGTGAGCGACGCGCGTTACGAAGCGCAGATCCCTGGTGTCGAGATCGTGCTGCAGGCCAGTTCGGACGTGGAGTATACCGTCAAGGGCAATGCCGAGCTGATGCGGCGCGCGGTGGATAATATCGTGCGTAACGCGTTACGTTTCTCCAGCCATGGTCAGCGGGTGACGGTGGTGTTGACGCGAATCGACCAACTGTTCCAAATAGAGGTCAGCGATCAGGGGCCTGGGGTGGAAGAGTCGAAGCTCTCCAGCATCTTTGATCCGTTCGTCAGGGTAAAATCGTCGATGTCGGGCAAGGGTTACGGGCTGGGACTGGCGATCACCCGCAAGGTGGTGCTGGCACACGGCGGGCAGGTTGAGGCACGCAACGGCGAACAGGAAGGTCTGGTGATTACCCTGCGCATTCCACGTTGGAATTGAGTAACGGCTCCCAGGGGCGCTGCATGCTTGCACGACAGACATAAAAAAACGGCGCCAGGGGCGCCGTTCTTATCTCATTCGCAATTACTTCTTGATGCGGATGATTGGGGTCTCACCAACGGTCACGTTACCGGACAGTTTGATCAGCTCTTTGATCTCGTCCATGTTGGAGATAACCACCGGCGTCAGGATAGACTTGGCTTTCTCTTCCAGCAGGGCCAGGTTGAACTCGATAACGACGTCACCTTTCTTGACGCGCTGGCCTTCTTCAGCGATGCGTTTGAAGCCTTCGCCTTTCAGTTCAACGGTGTCGATACCGAAGTGGACAAACAGCTCGATGCCGCTGTCTGATTCGATAGAGAAAGCATGGTTGGTTTCGAAAATTTTACCGATAGTACCGTCAACCGGGGCAACCATTTTATTGCCGGTAGGTTTGATGGCAATACCGTCGCCAACGATTTTTTCAGCAAATACTACGTCAGGCACATCTTCGATATTAACGATTTCGCCAGAAAGTGGAGCTACGATCTCGATAGTGCCCGTGTCTTTCTTGTCATCAGAAACCAGAGATTTCAGTTTATCGAACAAACCCATGATCTTCTCCTAAGCATTAAATTGGGCGGCGTTCCAGTGTCGTGGAAGTTTAGCAGAGCGTCTTTTCTTCGATGAATTTATTCACGCAATTCATCAGATCTTGCGCCGTTGGCTGTGCCAAGGCTTGCGCTGCCAACGCCTTCACATCTTCGAAATTAGTATTACGAATAATTTTCTTGATGCGCGGGATTGAAATCGCACTCATGCTGAACTCATCCAGCCCCATGCCCAATAACAACAGTGTAGCACGCTCATCGCCAGCCAGTTCACCGCACATACCGGTCCACTTGCCTTCTGCATGAGATGCATCAATAACCTGTTTGATCAGGCCAAGCACTGATGGGGACATCGGGTTATAGAGATGAGAAATCAGCTCATTGCCGCGATCTACCGCCAGAGTATACTGGGTTAGATCGTTTGTCCCAATACTAAAGAAGTCGACTTCTTTCGCCAGGTGATGAGCAATCACTGCCGCGGCCGGTGTTTCCACCATTACGCCCACTTCAATGGTCTCGTCAAAGGCCTTGGATTCTTCACGCAGTTGCGCCTTCAGCGTCTCGATCTCGCCTTTCAGATCGCGGACTTCTTCCACGGAAATGATCATCGGGAACATGATGCGCAGTTTGCCGAAGGCGGAAGCGCGCAGGATGGCGCGCAGTTGCGCGTGCAGGATTTCTCTGCGGTCCATGGCGATACGAATCGCGCGCCAGCCGAGGAATGGGTTCTCTTCTTTCGGCAGGTTCATGTACGGCAGGTCTTTGTCGCCGCCGATGTCCATGGTGCGGACGATCACGGCCTGTGAGCCCATGGCTTCCGCAACGGCTTTATAAGCCTGGAACTGCTCGTCTTCGGTCGGCAGTGAATCGCGGTCCATGAACAGGAATTCGGTACGATACAGGCCGACACCTTCAGCGCCGTTGCGCTCTGCACCGGCGACGTCGCGCACGGTACCGATGTTGGCACAGACTTCAACCTGATGACCGTCCAGCGTAATCGCCGGCAGATCTTTCAGCTTGGCCAGATCGTTTTTCTCGGTGACGTACTGGTTCTGTTCGGCTTTCAGCTGATCGATAACGTCAGCGGTCGGGTTAACGTAAATTTTATTGTTAACCGCATCCAGAATCAGATAGTCGTCGTTCTTCACCTGCTTGGTCACGTCGCTGGTGCCTACGATTGCCGGCAATTCCAGGGAGCGAGCCATGATGGAGGTGTGGGAAGTCCGGCCGCCGAGATCGGTGATGAAGCCCAGCACTTTGTCCAGGTTCAACTGTGCGGTCTCAGACGGGGTCAAATCGGTAGCGACCAGGATAACTTCGTCCTGGATGGCGCTCAGATCGACGATAGCCAGGCCCAGAATGTTCTGCAGCAGGCGTTTACCGATGTCGCGTACGTCGGCCGCACGCTCTTTCAGGTATTCATCGTCGAGTTCTTCCAGTGCTTTCGCCTGGCCTTCGATGATGGTGTAGGCCGCAGCGTCTGCAGAAGCCAACTCATCTTTGATTAGGGCTATGATTTCCTGCTCAAGCTCTTCGTCTTCCAACAGCATGATGTGGCCTTCGAAGATAGCTTCTTTCTCTTCGCCGAAGGTTTCGCCAGCTTTGGTCTTGATCGCTTCCAACTGCTCGGACGCTTTGGCGCGGCCGGCAAGGAAACGTGAGACTTCCTGCTCTACATCATCTGCAGAGATTTTCTTCCGGTTGATGACAATTTCATCTTCTTTCAGTAGGAGAGCCTTACCAAAAGCGATACCCGGTGATACTAAAATGCCTGAAATCATAACCCTACCTTACTCTTGACTGGTGTTAACTAAGAAGACGGGCCGATTACTCAAGCTCTGCCATCAGTTTTACCAAGTGCTCAACGGCTTTCTGCTCGTCTTCACCTTCAGCGGAGATGGTCACTACGGTCCCTTGAGTCAGCCCCAGAGTTTGCAGTTTGAACAGGCTTTTGGCGCTGGCGCTTTTCCCGTTAGAGGTCACGGTGATGTCAGAAGTGAAGCCTTTGGCTTCTTTAACGAACTGAGCGGCAGGGCGAGTGTGCAGACCATTCGGAGCGGTAATAGTAACTTCTTGCTGGAACATTGATGTTTCCCCAACTTATTGGTGTGTCGTGGAGCTAAAGTTTAGCCCAAGGGTATGACTTTAGCTTGTCTGGTTAGCGCCTGACTATGGTACAGGGGCGAGCATTGATGCAACAGAAAACGACGAGTTTGGCACTTCAGATCAAAAAATTTGGCTTCCGCCGTCGTTTCAATCCGCGCTTCATTATGCCGTGTTTAACGCATCAGCGACAAATGAGTAAATCGATTCAGCCTAAACAAGAAATGAAGGGCGATTAATTTTGCGCATCGAAATAATGCACCGTTAAATACTAAAGCTGACGGGTAAAATCAATCTTTGACTGCTATAAACTTTGATCCAGCCCACAAAAAAGCACCCCGAAAGGTGCTTTTTTAGCGATTTATGCACGGCTGGCACTACTGTTGCAGTTCTTGCTCGGTGAACAAATCGGCGAACAGGGCGGTGCTCAAATAACGTTCGCCGGAAGACGGCAAAATCACCACGATGGTTTTGTCGGCGAACGCCGGTTCTTCGGCCAATTTCACCGCTGCGGCCACCGCGGCACCGGAGGAAATGCCCGCCAGAATGCCTTCTTCGTCCATCAGACGGCGCGCCATGCTGATGGCCTCGTCGTTGGTGATTTGTTCCACGCGGTCCACCAGATCGAGATCCAGGTTGCCGGGAATAAAGCCTGCGCCGATGCCCTGAATTTTGTGCGGGCCCGGTTTGATTTCTTCACCGGCCAGCGCCTGGGTGATAACCGGCGAGTCGGTAGGCTCCACCGCCACGGTGGTGATCGCCTTGCCTTTGGTGTTTTTGATGTAGCGGCTGACACCGGTCAGCGTGCCGCCGGTACCGACGCCGGAAATGAAGACGTCAACTTCGCCATCGGTGTCGTCCCAGATTTCCGGGCCGGTAGTTTGTTCGTGGATCGCCGGGTTAGCCGGGTTGCTGAACTGCTGCAGGATGATGTAACGGTTCGGATCGGTGGCGACGATTTCTTCCGCCTTGGCGATCGCGCCCTTCATGCCTTTTGCGCCTTCGGTCAGCACCAGGTTGGCGCCCAGCGCCTTAAGCAGCTTGCGGCGTTCGATGCTCATGGTTTCCGGCATGGTCAGCGTCAGCTTGTAGCCACGCGCCGCGGCGACGAACGCCAGAGCGATGCCGGTGTTGCCGCTGGTCGGCTCCACCAATTCTTTACCGGCGACCAAAATGCCACGCTTTTCTGCGTCCCAAATCATATTGGCACCGATGCGGCATTTAACGCTAAAGCTGGGGTTGCGTGATTCAACCTTGGCCAGAATGCGTCCGTTGCCGATACGGTTCAGACGAACCAGCGGCGTATGGCCGATTGTTAATGAGTTGTCTTCATATATCTTGCTCATAGCCCGTCCTTTAACTCTATGAAAAATGTGGGGAACGTCGAAAGCATACGCTAACAGTACCGGCAGGGAAGTAAAGAATTGGTATATCTATATGTTATTAGGAAATAAGTTTTAAGCACAAGGATAAGGGCGCAAATTGCGCGCCCTGTCGAAGAATTAATCGTAATGCGGCCAATAAAACGGCTCAGGCACGGACGAATTGTGGGCGATAACGATCGACCCACATGGCGGTGGCACCGCAAACCGCGACCGGCAGGATCACCAGGTTAAGGATGGGGATCATGGTGAACAGGCTGACCATGGCGCCAAACTGCAGGTTGTCGGTTTTATGCTGGCGCAGCGCGCGGCGCATATCGGCGAAGCTGACCTTGTGGTTATCGAACGGGTAGTCGCAATACTGGATGGCCAGCATCCAGGCGCTGAACAGGAACCACAGCACCGGTGCTACCGTTTGGCCGATGCCCGGGATGAAATAGAGTATCAACAGCACCAGCGCGCGCGGCAGGTAGTAGGCCAGCTTGCGCCATTCGCGCGCCATAATGCGCGGCAGATCTTTCACAATGCCAAAAATGCCGGTATCCGGCAGCGGTTTGCCGGTCAGGCTGCCTTCCAGCTGTTCGGCCAGCAAGCCACAGAACGGGGCGGCAATCAGGTTGGTGATGGTGCTGAACAGATAGCTGAACACCAACAGGACGGAAATCACCGCCAGCGGCCACAGGACATAGCTGAGCCACTGCAGCCAGGTCGGCACATGGCTCATCATGCTGGGGATCCAGTCGCCAAGCTGACTGAACAGCCACCAGAAGGCGGATCCCATCAACAGCACGTTGACCAGTAACGGCAAGACGACATAGCGTTTAATCCCCGGGCGCGAAATCAGGCGCCAGCCTTCGGCGAAATAATGAAAGCCGCTGGTGGAGTGAGAAGGTGACTGCGAATAGGACATATCTTAAGTTATCTCTTTGTCTGAACAGGCATCGCTATCATATCGGGATGATTTTCTACTGGCTAGGGTGACATTGGCTGAAAAAACAGCAAAAAAAGGCAGAATAATCATCTTTATTGGCATAAAGTTCAGCACGGACTTGCACTTGTGTGCTTGGGCAAATAGAGTTAAAGAGTGAATGTTTGCCGCGGTGGCAATGTATTGGAACAACAGAGATAGCAATGATGCAGGATTTGCGTCTGATATTAATCGTTGTTGGCGCGATCGCCATAATAGCGTTGTTATTGCACGGTCTTTGGACCAGTCGTAAGGAACGCTCATCGCTTTTTCGCGATCGCCCAGCCAAACGTTCCAAAAAGGAACGTGAACAATCCCCGATCGACGATCTCGATGAAGGCGTGGGAGAGGTGCGTTTACGCTCCGCTCACTCGCAAGATGAGCCGTCCTTTGGTCATTTTGATGCCGCTCGCGAAGAACCCGTGGTTGCGCACAAGCCCGCTCCGGCGGCTGAGCCAGCACCGCGTGCCGTTCAACCGGCTGCTCATCAGTCTCCGCCACCGCTTTCTCAGCGACCGGATTATGATGACATCCTGCTGGACAACTACGCGCAGGATGAAGACGACGAGCCGCAGCAGCCTGCGCCGCGCCGTGAACCGCGCGTTGACGATCTGCCGCCAGTGGCGCATGCAGCGGAGCCGGCGTTCCACGCCGAACCTGCTCATCAGCCACAGCCGGAAGAGAAGCCAGCGGTGGTGCACGAGCCTCAGCCTGCACCTGCTGCCGTCAAACCGGCAAAACTGAAAGAAACCGTACTGGTGCTGCACGTTACCGCACATCAGGGTGGCGTGATCGGCGGCGAAGTTCTGCTGCAGAGCGTGCTGCAAGCGGGCTTCCAGTTTGGCGAAATGGGCATTTTCCATCGCCATATCAGTCCTGCGGGCAGCGGTCCTGTGCTGTTTAGCCTGGCGAATATGGTCAAACCAGGGTCCTTTGATCCTGAGATGATGTCCGATTTCTCAACGCCGGGCGTCTCGATGTTCATGATGGTGCCGTCGTATGGCGACGCTAATCAGAACTTCAAGCTGATGCTGCAATCGGCACAGCGGATCGCCGACGACGTGGGTGGTGTGGTGCTGGACGACGAGCGCCGCATGATGACCCCGCAGAAGCTGGAAACCTACAAAGCGCGCATTCGTGAAGTGTTGGATAACAACGACTAAACGGCTGCTACGCGCACTGAACATCCGTAACAACAAAGCCCCCGCCTGCCGGGGGTTTTTTATCTTTGATGGTGAGCCATGGAATCGATAATCCAACAAATCAATCAACTACGAACCTCACTGCGCCATCATGAATATCAATATCATGTACTGGACGCGCCGGAAGTGCCGGATGCGGAATACGATCGCCTGATGCGTGAACTGCGCGAGCTGGAAAGCGCACATCCTGAGTTGATCACCGCCGACTCTCCCACCCAGCGCGTGGGCGCGGCCCCTTTGGCGGCGTTCGATCAGGTACGCCATGAAGTGCCGATGCTGTCGCTGGACAACGTTTTTGACGAAGAGAGCTTCCTGGCGTTCTACAAGCGGGTGCAGGATCGCCTGAAGAGCAGCGAGCCGCTGACCTTCTGCTGTGAACTGAAACTGGACGGCCTGGCGGTCAGTTTGCTGTACGAAGAGGGCGAGCTGGTGCGCGCGGCCACGCGCGGTGACGGTACCACCGGTGAAAACATTACCTCCAACGTGCGTACCATCCGCGCCATTCCGCTGCGGTTGACCGGTGACAACATCCCGCGTCGGCTGGAAGTGCGTGGCGAAGTCTTTATGCCGCAGGCCGGTTTCGAGCAGATGAACGAAGAGGCGCGTCGCAAAGACGGCAAAATCTTTGCCAATCCGCGTAACGCCGCCGCCGGGTCGATCCGTCAGCTTGATCCGCGTATCACCGCCAAGCGGCCTCTGACCTTCTTCTGCTATGGCGTTGGCCTGTTGGAAGGGGGCGACTTGCCGCGCAGCCACTGGCAGCGTCTGATGCAGTTCAAAGAGTGGGGCCTGCCGGTCAGCGATCGCGCCAAATGTTGCACCGGCAGCGACGAAGTCCTGGCGTTTTATCGCCAGGTCGAGCAGGACCGCGCGCAGCTTGGTTTTGATATCGACGGTGTGGTAGTGAAGATCGACGATATTGACCTGCAAGAAACGCTTGGCTTTGTGGCGCGTGCGCCACGCTGGGCGACGGCGTTCAAATTCCCGGCACAGGAACAGATAACCCAGGTGCGCGAGGTGGAGTTCCAGGTGGGCCGTACCGGGGCGATTACCCCAGTGGCGCGTCTGGAGCCGGTGCTGGTTGCCGGGGTGATAGTCAGCAACGCCACGCTGCATAACGCCGACGAAATTGAACGTCTGGGCCTGCGCATTGGTGATACGGTGATCGTGCGCCGCGCCGGTGACGTGATCCCACAGGTGGTGGGGGTAATTGCCGATCGTCGCCCTGCGGATGCGCGTGAGATCGTATTCCCGCAACACTGTCCGGTATGCGGTTCCGACGTCGAACGGGTGGAAGGCGAAGCGGTGGCTCGCTGCACCGGCGGGCTGATTTGTGCAGCGCAGCGCAAAGAGGCACTGAAGCATTTCGTTTCCCGCAGAGCGTTGGACGTTGACGGCATGGGCGACAAAATCATCGAACAACTGGTGGAAAAAGAGTACGTCAAGGATCCGGCGGATCTGTTCCGCCTGTCCGCCGGTATTCTGACCGGGTTGGATCGCATGGGGCCGAAATCGGCACAGAATCTGGTCAACGCGCTGGAGAAGTCCAAGCAAACCACCTTCGCCCGTTTCCTGTATGCGTTGGGCATTCGTGAGGTCGGCGAAGCAACGGCCGCCAATCTGGCGGCGCACTTCGGCACGCTGGAGAAGCTGTTCGCGGCGGATATCGAAGCGCTGAAAGAAGTGCCGGACGTGGGGGAAATCGTGGCGAAGCACACGCGTCATTTCCTTGACGAAGAGCTTAACCAGAAGGTCATCAATGAACTGGTCAGCGACGAAATCGGCATCACCTGGCCGGCACCGGTGGTGATAGTGGCGGACGAGATCGACAGCCCGTTTGCCGGTAAAACCGTGGTGCTGACGGGCTCGCTGAGCCAGCTTTCACGTGATGAAGCCAAAGATCGCCTGACGGCGTTGGGTGCCAAGGTCAGCGGCAGCGTCTCGAAGAAAACCGACCTGGTGATTGCCGGGGAAGCGGCCGGTTCCAAGCTGGTGAAGGCGCAGGAACTGGGCATTGCGGTGATCGACGAAGCGGAAATGATCCGCCTGTTGGGTGCCTGATGGAAAAAGAGAACCTGCTGGAAATCGCCAACACCGTGATGCCGTTCGGCAAATACCAAGGGCGGGTGCTGATTGACCTGCCCGAGGAGTACCTGCTGTGGTTTGCCCGCAAGGGGGAGTTCCCGAACGGCAAGCTCGGCATGCTGATGGAAATGACGCTGGCGATTAAAATCGAAGGGCTCGACCACCTGGTCAAGCCGCTGAAGAAAAGCTGAGTGGCCGGGCGCGGCAATCGTCGCGCCCGTTTGATTATCCCCGCGCCGTTTCGGCGTTTGGCACTGCCTGTTTTTCCTGCTGTTTCTTTTGATAGCGGCGTGCCAGCACGGCGCAGGTCATCAGCTGGACCTGGTGGAACACCATCAGCGGCAACACCATAATCCCCACGGTAGCGGCCGGGAACAGGATATTGGCCATTGGGATACCGTTCGCCAGGCTTTTCTTCGAACCGCAGAACACGATGGTGATCTCATCGGCTTTACTAAAGCCCAGCCAGCGCGCCATGTAAGTGTTCACCACCAGCACGATCGTCAGCAGCACCAGGCTGCCCACCACGATAAACACCAGCGATCCCAGACCGACCTGATGCCAGATACCGTGCGTAACGGCTTCGCTGAAGGCCGCGTAAACCACCAACAGGATCGAGGTCTGATCGGTCTTGCCAATCAGCTTGCGGTTGCGTTCAATCCATTTGCCAATCAGCGGGCGCGACAGGTGACCGGCCACAAAGGGCACTAACAGCTGCAGGACGATGGAACCCACCTGCTGCAGGCTGCCGGTCTCTCCGTGAACGTTCATCAGCAGCCCGACCAGTAGGGGCGAAACGAAAATCCCCAGCAGGCTTGAGGCCGAAGCGCTGCACACCGCCGCCGCCACGTTGCCGCCCGCCAATGAAGTAAAGGCGATGGCCGATTGCACGGTGGCGGGCAGAATGCACAGATAAATAAAACCGGAATACAGCTCCGGACTGACGTTGACCGGCGACCACCATTTAAACAGTACGCCCAGCGCCGGGAAAATAATGAAGGTGCTGAACATCACCCACAGGTGCAGCCGCCAGTTGTTGCTGCCGGCCAGAATGGCTTCGCGCGACAGCTTGGCGCCGTGCATAAAGAACAGCAGGGCGATGGCGGCGATGGTCAACGCGTTCAGCCAGCCGACAAACTCGCCGCGCGCCGGCAGGAACGAAGCCAGCAGCACGGTGGCGATCAACGTCAGGGTAAAGCGATCGGGCAAGAATCTCATGGCGGCGTACTCGGATGAAAAATCAATGCGCCCATTGTCGCGCGGCGGGATATAATAATTAAATTGATTTATTTAATTCATTTATGAATAAAAAACATGAATTACTCGATTAAGCAGCTCAGGGTTTTTGTCGCCATCGCCCGCCATCGCAGTTTCAGCCGCGCCGGTGAGGCCATTGGCCTGACTCAGTCGGCGGTCAGCCACAGCGTGAAAGAGCTGGAGGCGGAGGTCGGCGTTCGCCTGCTCGATCGCACCACCCGAGAAGTGGTGCTGACCGACGCCGGGCAGCGTCTGGCCAACCGCGTCGAGCGCTTGCTGGATGAGCTGCAGGCGTCATTGCTGGATGCACGCAGCTTCGGCGTGCAGCGGAGCGGTACGGTGCGGGTGGCCTCCAGCCAAACCATCTCCGCTCACCTGATGCCGCAGTGTATTGCGGCAGGGGAAAAACAGTACCCGGATATTCGCATTATGCTTCGCGACCAGGCACAACAGCAGGTTCTGCACAGCATTCGCAACGCCGAGGTGGATTTTGGCATCGTGGTGGATCCGGTACAGGTCGTGGATCTGGACTGCGAGCCTATCCTGCATGAACCCTTCCTGCTGCTGTGTCGTAACGATCACCCCTTCGCCGGGCTGACCGAGGTGCACTGGTCGGCGCTGAACGGCAGTCGTCTGGTGCTGCAGGATTATGCCTCCGGCAGTCGGCCGCTGATTGACAGCGCGCTGCGTCAGCAAGGGGTGGAGGCGAAGGTGGTGCAGGAGATTGGCCACCCGGCGACGCTGTTCCCGATGGTGGCGGCAGGTATCGGCATCAGTATTTTTCCTGCGCTGGCGTTACCGCTGCCGGAAGGGGGGCAATTAAAGGTGCGTCGGCTGCAGCCGGAAATCAACCGCGCACTGATGCTAGTGCGGCGTAAAAACCGTTCGCTGACACCCGCGGCGGAAGCCATCTGGCAGGTGGTGGCGCAGCAGGCGGCGTTACTGCAGCAACAGCGCCGACAGCAAGCGGACTACTGAGTCAGATATACACATCTACGGCATTGGCGGCCGTCGGGCGGTTGATGCCGTCGCCCTTGGCGGAGGCAATGTTCTCGTTGGCTTTAGCCATCTGCTCCGCCTGCTGTTTTTCCATCTCTTCTTTTTGAATGCGCGCGATCTCGGCCTGCAGCATTTTGATCTGCGCCTGAATCAGCTGTTTCTGCTTTTCTATCTCTTTGGGATCGCTGTCTGAATCTTTCAGATCCACCAGTTTTTGCTGCAGAGCCTGAATCTGTTTGTTCAGCACTTTGATGCGTGCTGAAGCGCTGCTGTCGGAAATATTAACCCGATCGCCAGCGCCAGCCTGTTGGGTTTCTTTGGATTTGTCGCCTTCAGGCTGCTGATGCACCGGCTTGGCCATCAGCACCTGGCCTGTATTACCGGGAGCGCTAAAAACGTTGCTGACGCCGGGTACGGTATTTTTCACCGGAACAATCATGGTGATGCTGGTCGACATAATGCTCTCCCTGAGTCTTGATATGGCTACTCAGGGTATCGGCAGCCTGGGGAAAAACTTTACCCGCGAATTTGCCGCAGGCGCGGCCAGCGTTGTAACCAGCCCTTGCCGACAACCCGCTGTTCATAGGCATCGAGGTCGCCGTTTTTGGCATTGAAGGTAATAGTGTCGGCAAAAAGCCCCTCGAGACCTAACGGCGCTACCAGCGTGATGCTGTCGTCCGCATTCAGGCGGGCACCCACTGCCGTTTCCACCTCGGTCCAAAAACTGATGGCGTCTTCGCTATTGCGATAAGGGGCTCGACCGCTACGCAAATGCATACGCGCCTGGTTTTTCACAGACCAGGGCTGTGGCAGCCACTCTTGCAGCCGCGTTTCCAGCATGTGGTCACGTTCCGCCTCCGGGCGCTGTGGGTCGAAATGGATCACGTCGATGTCGTTGAGCGGCGTAGACGTAGCGTAACCGTGGCGTTGGTCCCAGACCAGATTGCGCACAAAACCGGCCCCCAGGCACCAGTCATTCAGCCCTAGGCGTCGCGCGGTGCGCAAAGCCATCATTCTTTCATCATCTTGCTGTAACCATTGGATAATTTTCTGCTGCCGGGTCATTACCTCTCCTTTGTTGCGGCTACTGTAACCCGAAGTGCCCGCAGGCGAAATGCCGTGCATGATTTTAGTGCGCCTTGCTCAGGTGCGGACCGCCCGGCGGGAGCGTTAAGCGGCTGATTTTCGACAAAAAATAATTTCGCGCCCCGACTGGCTACACTTGGTACAGGGTTTGCAACTTCCACCGACCATTCAGGGCAGAACAGGGGGCGCTATGTATCAGGCCACGCTTAGCCGGCGCAGCTACCGTTTCAGAGATTTACGCCAGTTGTTGGCCAAGGCGTCACCGGCACGTTCCGGCGATTATCTGGCGGAGCTGGCGGCGGATAGCGCAGAAGAACGCATGGCGGCGCGCATCGCATTGGCGGATGTACCGCTGAAAACCTTTCTCCAGCAGCTGCTGGTGCCCTATGAACAAGATGAGGTCACACGGCTGATTGTCGATAGCCACGATGCGCTGGCCTTTGCGCCGATATCGCACCTGACGGTGGGGGATTTCCGCGATTGGCTCTTGAGCGAGCAGGCGGACAGCGCGATGCTGGCACGGGTGGCTGCCGGTATTACACCGGAAATGGCGGCGGCAGTGAGTAAATTGATGCGCAATCAGGATCTTATCCTGGTGGCGAAGAAGTGCCGGGTCATCACGCGTTTTCGCAATACCCTCGGCCTGCCGGGGCGGCTTAGCGTGCGGTTGCAACCGAATCATCCTACCGACAGCCTGCAGGGCATTGCCGCCAGTATGCTTGACGGCCTGCTGTATGGCAGCGGCGACGCGGTGGTGGGGATCAATCCGGCCAGCGACAGCCTGCCGCTGTTGGAAAAGCTCAATTACATGCTGGACGATGTGATCCAGCGCTTTGCTATTCCGACGCAATCCTGCGTGCTGACCCATGTGACGAATACGCTGCGGCTGATGGAGCGTGGTACGCCGGTGGATTTGGTGTTCCAGTCGATCGCGGGTACCGAAGCGGCCAATCAGGGGTTCGGCATCAATCTGGCGCTGCTGGCGGAAGCGCAGCAGGCGGCACTGAGCCTCAACCGCGGCACGTTAGGCAATAACGTCATGTATTTCGAAACCGGGCAGGGCAGCTGTTTGTCGTCCAATGCGCACCACGGTGTCGATCAGCAAACCTGCGAAGCGCGGGCCTATGCGGTGGCACGTCATTTCTCCCCGCTGTTGATCAACACCGTGGTCGGGTTTATCGGCCCGGAATATCTGTACGATGGTAAACAGATTATCCGGGCCGGATTGGAGGATCATTTCTGTGGCAAGCTACTCGGCCTGCCGCTGGGGTGCGACGTGTGTTACACCAACCACGCGGAGGCGGATCAGGACGACATGGACACGCTGCTGACGCTGTTGGCCACCGCCGGGCTGACTTTCCTGATTGGCGTGCCAGGCGCGGATGACATCATGCTCAATTATCAAAGCACTTCATTCCACGACGCGTTGTATATCCGCGAATTGTTGGGGCTGAAACACGCGCCGGAGTTTGCCGACTGGCTGACCAAAATGCAGATTACCGACGAACGAGGCCAACTGCGTGATACCGCCGCCAATCACCCCTTGTTACTGGCGTTGCAGGGAGAGAATCGATGAGCAAACCGGTGCACGTTAACCGTTGGGACGCATTGCGCGCCTTTACCGATGCGCGCATTGCATTGGGGCGTACCGGCTCCAGCCTGCCAACGGAGGAGTTGCTTAAATTCGGCTTGGCCCATGCGCAAGCGCGTGATGCGGTACATCAGCCGTTTGATAGCGATACGCTGGCCGGGACCTTGCAGGAGCAAGGTTGGCAAACCTTGACGGTGCACAGTCAGGCCGCCGATCGCACCGCCTATCTCCGGCGGCCGGATCTCGGGCGGCGTTTGGCTCCCGACAGCCGCAGCCTGCTGCTGGGCCTGCCGGAAAAACCGGCCGATCTGCTGCTGGTGGTGGCGGACGGCTTGTCCTCCAAGGCAGTGCACCGTCAGGCGCTACCTTTGTTGCAGGCGCTGCGACCTTATCTCGATGGGCTGGGGCTTTCGGTTGCCCCTGTGGTATTGGCACACCAATCCCGGGTCGCGCTGGGGGATGATATCGGCGAGTGTTTGCAGGCCAGAGCGGTGGCGATGTTGATCGGCGAGCGGCCGGGCTTATCGTCGCCGGACAGCCTCGGTATTTACCTCACCTGGGGGCCGAACACCCGGCGGCGCGAGTCGGAGCGCAACTGTATCTCCAACGTGCGTCCGGAAGGCCTCGATCACCCACTGGCGGCGTTCAAACTGGCCTGGCTGCTGGAGCAGGCTTTCCAGCGTCGACTGACCGGGGTGGAACTGAAAGACGAAAGTGACAACCCGGCGCTGCAGGGGCGGGTTTCCCCGCGTTACTCCCAGCTCGGCGGCTGACCGATGCTTTGTTTTAACAGAGTAATAAACAGGTTCAGCCGCGCGGACACCTTCGCCACCGGCCGTAACAGGTAAATGCCCTGTTGCTCCTGGCGAGGGTCTTCCAACACCTGCAGCAAGCGGCCGGCCTGAATATCCGGCCCAACCACCCAGTTGGGCAAAAAGGTGAGCCCCAGCCCCAGCAGCGCCGCCTGGCGCTGAGCCGTAAAGTCGTCACAGCGCAGCACCATGCTGCAGCGGCTCATCAGCGGAACGCTGAGGATTTGCGCCCAACAGGCCGGTTGTTGCTTATGGTAGCGGGCAATCAGCCGATGTTGCGGCAACGCATTGAGGTCGGCCGGCTGTCCGTAACGGGCAATATAATCAGGGCTGGCGCACATCACCCAGCGCTGGGTCGCTATGCGGCTGGCATACAGCCCGCTGTCTTTCTGTTCGCCGATGCGGATAGCGGCATCCAACAGTTCCTGGGTCGGATCGGTTTGGCGTTCGGTCAAATCCAGGTCGACAAACAATTGCGGGTAGCGTTCAGCCAGCGTCGGCAACAGCGGCAGGATATAGGTTTTGCCGAAGGTAGGCAGGCAGCTGATACGCAGCGTGCCTTGCGGCATATCGTTCCACGAAGCCAGTTCGGCGCGGATGTCGGTGATATCCGTCAGCAGCGTGCTTGCTCGCGCCTGCAGCCTTTCACCCGCATCCGTCAGCATCAGACCCCGCGTGGAACGGATAAACAGCGTAGTGTCCAGGGCGTTTTCCAGCGCATCAATGTGGCGCACCAGCGAAGAAGGCACCATTCCCAGCTTGCGAGCGGCGGCAGAGAAGCTGCCCAACAGGGCAACCTCGAGAAATATCGGCAGATGTTCAACATAGCGGGCGTCATTCATCTTTGCATTATATGCAAAAGCGTTTCTTATGAATACCAGGTTCTCCGTCCGTCGCAATGCGGCTACTCTTTTTTCGGGCTTACGGAAAGCGATGGCGTGCCGTTCCCCCTGCTGCACAGAGAAAAAACGCATAAAACTCGCGGTTTTTAGAACTTTAAATACAGTATTTCCCTCAGGCACCGCTGTGCGCCTGCGGTATTGATGATGACTTCAACACCAGATTAACCGTTCAAATTGATGCCCTGTTTCCCAACAATGATTAGTGAATCTAAACCGTTGTTGACATTGGGCATCGCCGGCCTGCCGTGCCGGTTTTTTTGTCGCCGTTGGCTGAATCGTTCAACCTGAACGCGTTGCCGGCGACATCTTTGTTCACCTTCGGGTGGGCATTTTTGAACGCGCGGGGCATTTCACTCCGCGCTGGTGGAGGAGAAGTTATGAACGAAGACCAAGGGTGTTCCTGCGCGCAGCATTTGGCGCAAGGGTTTGCCAGGCAGTCGCTGAGCGTTGGGGAGGGCGAGATCTATCAAATCTCGCTGATGAGCGCATTAATCAGCGGCGTTTACGAAGGGGAGGTCACCATTGCCGAATTGCTCAAGCACGGCAACTTTGGCCTGGGAACGTTCAATCACCTCGACGGCGAGCTGATCGCCTTCGACCAGGAAATTCACCAGTTGCGCGCCGACGGTAGCGCACGACCGGCCAGCTTGCAGCAGAAAACCCCGTTTGCCGTTGTCACCTTTTTCCAACCTAGCGTCACCCAACACTTCGACCGTCCGATCACCAAGGCGCAGTTGCACCAGTGCATCGATGAGCAGGTGGCTTCGCCTAACCTGTTCTGCGCGCTGCGGGTCGACGGCGAATTCAGCCATGTGGAAACCCGCACCGTGCCACGTCAAGAGCGGCCTTATCGTCCGATGCTGGAGGCGATAGAAGAGCAGCCGACCTTTGCCTTCCAACGACGTCAGGGCACCCTGGTGGGCTTCCGTTCGCCTGATTATATGCAGGGCGTTGGCGTGGCCGGTTATCACGAGCACTTTGTCACCGACGATCGCAGCGGTGGCGGTCACGTGCTGGATTACCAACTTGATCATGGTCGCCTGCAATTTGGCGTGATCACCCGCCTCAATCTTCAACTGCCGCATGATGCGGATTTTCTGCGCGCCAACCTCTGTCCCGAGGATTTGGATAGCGCAATTCGTTCTGCCGAGGGTTAATTCCGCGACAGTCCTGGGTGTATTTTCAGGAGGTATTCCATGAACAAGGCAAAAACAGACAATAACTGGGCATGTGGCGCAGATTTGGTGGTGAAAAATCTGGAGGCGCAGGGGGTTAAACACGTATTCGGTATTCCGGGCGCCAAGATTGACCGGGTATTCGATTCGCTGGAAGACGCGCCGTCGATAGAAACGGTGGTGGTGCGCCACGAGGCCAACGCGGCGTTTATGGCGGCGGCGGTGGGGCGTTTGACCGGTAAGGCCGGGGTGGCGTTAGTGACCTCCGGGCCGGGCAGCTCCAACCTGATCACCGGGCTGGCGACCGCCACCTCGGAAGGGGATGCGGTCGTGGCGTTCGGCGGGGCGGTGAAGCGTGCCGACAACCTCAAACAAACTCACCAGAGTATGGACACCGTGAGTATGTTTCGACCGGTGACCAAGTATTGTGCCGAAGTGCATGCCGGTTCGGCGATTTCCGAAGTGATCGCCAACGCTTTCCGCCATGCCGAGTTCGGCCGTCCGGGGGCGTCTTTCGTCAGTTTGCCGATGGATATCGTCAATGAGCCGGTCAGTGCGCCGGTGCTGGCGGGGTGCCGGCTGCCGCGAATGGGGGCCGCCGCTGCCGAGGATATTCGCGCTGCGGTTAAGCTGATCCAACAGGCGAAATGCCCGGTGCTGTTGCTGGGGCTGCAGGCCAGCCGCCCGGAAAACAGCGAGGGGGTGCGCCAACTGCTGCATCGTACCCATATGCCGGTGGTGGGGACCTACCAGGCGGCAGGGGTGATCGACGTTAATCATTTTGCGCGCTTTGCCGGCCGCGTCGGGTTGTTCAATAACCAACCCGCCGACCAGTTGTTACAGAAGGCCGATTTGGTGGTCAGCGTCGGCTATGGCCCGATCGAGTACGATCCCTGCATGTGGAACAGCCAGGGGCGATTGAAACTGGTGCATATCGACGTGCTGCCGGCGGACATCGATACCTGCTATCGCCCGGACGTTGAGCTGGTGGGCAATATCAGCGCCACGCTCGACATGATGACCGAAGCCTTTAACAGCGTGGTGAGCGTGCCGGCCGAAGTGGAGTCGATCCTCAGCGATCTTGGTCGTCAGCGTACCGAACTGGCGGAACGTGCCGCACGGCGCGGCGGTATGCCAATCCACCCGCTGCGCATCGTCAAAGAGTTGCAGGATATCGTCAGCGACGACGTGACGCTGTGCGTGGACATGGGCAGTTTCCACATCTGGATTGCGCGTTACCTTTACAGCTTCCGGGCGCGCCAACTGCTGATTTCCAACGGCCAGCAGACCATGGGGGTGGCGCTGCCGTGGGCCATCGGCGCGGCGCTGGTGCGGCCGGGCGACAAAGTGGTGTCAATTTCCGGCGACGGCGGTTTTATGCAGTCGAGCATGGAACTGGAAACCGCCGTGCGGCTGAAAAATAACATCGTGCACGTGATTTGGGTGGATAACGCCTACAACATGGTGGAAATGCAGGAGGTGAACAAATACCGGCGCAAATCCGGGGTGGAATTCGGCCCTATCGATTTTAAAGCCTATGCCGAAGCGTGCGGGGCGGTCGGATTTGCGGTGCAGTCGGTGGATGACCTGCGGCCCATGCTGCGCAAGGCGATGGAAATTCAGGGGCCGGTCGTGGTGGCCATTCCGGTCGATTATGCCGACAACTACAAGCTGATGGCGCAGATGAACTTCAGCCAGATGATTTAATTTCAACAGGCGTAAAAACCACGGGGAATGCCGTACGCGGCGCTCCCCGTTTTTTATGCCTAAAATTTGTTCTTTACATCCCTAACTTCATGATTTATTGGTATCCATCGAGTCTATTTTCTATACCGGGGATGGCAGGATGAAAACAAAAACACTCACAATGACGCTGGGATTATTGGCTTTGACGGTGATGGGCGGTGCGCGCGCCAGTACGCTGGTTTATTGTTCCGAAAGCTCACCGGAAGGGTTTAACCCGCAGTTGTTTACCTCTGGACCGACGGTGGACGCCAGCTCGGCGACGATCTACAACCGATTGGTGGACTTCAAAACCGGCACCGTTGAGCTGCAGCCCAGCCTGGCCGAAAGCTGGCAGGTTAGCGAAGACGGAAAAAATTACACTTTTCACCTGCGCAAGGGGGTGAAATTCCAGAGCAATAAATACTTTACCCCCACCCGTGATTTCAACGCCGACGACGTTATCTTCTCCTTCATGCGGCAAAAAGATGCCAATAACCCTTATCACAAGGTTTCCAACGGCGCTTACACCAACTTTGAGTCGATGGAGTTTGGCACCTTGATCAACAACATTGTCAAAGTGGACGATAACACCGTGCGCTTCGAGCTTTCACGCGCTGAAGCCCCGTTTGTGGCCGATCTCGGCATGTATTTCGCCACCATTCTCTCCGCCGAATATGCCGACGCGATGCTAAAGGCCGGTACCCCGCAGCGGGTGGATAACGACCCGATCGGCACCGGTCCCTTCCAGTTGGTGCAGTACCAGAAGGATGCGAAGATCCTCTACAAGGCGTTCGACCACTATTGGGAAGGCAAACCCAAGGTTGACCGCCTGGTGTTCTCAATTACCCCGGATGCGGCGGTGCGTTATGCCAAGCTGCAAAAAAATGAGTGCCAGGTCATGCCGTTCCCTAACCCGGCGGATCTGACACGCATGCGTCAGGATCCCAATCTCCAGGTGATGGAGAAATCCGGTCTGAATATCGGTTTTCTGGCGTTCAATACCCAGAAAAAGCCGCTGGATAACGTCAAGGTGCGGCAGGCGCTGGCGCTGGCGGTGAACAAACCGGCGATCCTCGAAGCGGTGTTCCACGGCGCGGGCCAGCCGGCGAAAAACCTGTTGCCGCCGACCCAGTGGGGTAGCAATGACAAGATTGAGGATTACCCGTATTCCCCGGAGAAAGCCAAAAAGTTACTGCAAGAGGCAGGGCTGGGGCAGGGCTTTGCGATAGATCTGTGGGCGATGCCGGTACAGCGGCCCTACAACCCGAATGCCAAACGCATGGCGGAGATGATCCAGTCCGACTGGGCGAAGATTGGCGTGAAGGCCAAGATTGTCACCTTCGAGTGGGGCGAATACCTGCAGCGGATAAAAAATGGCGAGCATCAAACGGCATTGATGGGCTGGACTACGGCCAATGGCGATCCGGATAACTTCTTTGGCCCGTTGTTTACCTGCGTGTCGGCCAACGGCGGTTCGAACTCGGCCAAGTGGTGCTATCCGCCGTTCGACAAGTTGATTTCGCAAGCGCGTGAGGAAAACGATCATGCCAAGCGGGTGGCAATGTATGAACAGGCACAGGTGATGATGCATGACCAGATGCCGGCGTTGATGATTGCCCATTCGACCATTTTTGAACCGGTGCGCAAAGAGGTGAAAGGCTACGAGATCGATCCCTTCGGCAAACACATCTTCAAACAGGTTTCGCTGGAGAAATAATAAAAAAGGGGCTGCATGGCAGCCCCTTAGGTGGTTGGCAATCGGCTCTGCTTTTTAATGGTAGGGGCGCTGCATGCTGCGCCCAGTTGCATAAACACTGGGTTAAATCGGGTCGAACATGTTCGACCCCTACCGGTTTAGCCCCCTGGTGGGGGTTAGCAGTCTTGATTAAGCTGGTTGTTTAGAAATGGGTATTCACGCTCATGTAATAAGTACGGCCCGGTTCGTTGTAGGTGGCGGCGCCTGCGCCGGCAATGTTAATGGCACCGGTGGTTGGGTCACCCACGTTCTGCGAGTTACCTTCGCGGAACTGACGTTTGTCGAACAGGTTGTCGATACCCGCCGTCAGGCTGATGTTTTTAGTCACATCATAAGTCGCGCTGGCACCTACCACGGCGTAAGGGCTGACTTCCTTGGTTTCCGTACCGCTGACCGGTTTACCCTGGTAGTTGTACTTCTTCGGTTTTTGACGGCCATACCAGGTCAGTGTCGATTGCATCGACAGGTCCTGGGTCGCTTGCCAGCTCAGCGTCGAGTTGATGGTGAACTTAGGGATCACCGACAGGTAGTCGCCGGTGCTCTTGTTCTTGTTCTCAATCATGTAAGTGGCGTTGTTGCTCCAGGAGACGGTCTCGCTGACCGGCACGTTCAACGTACCTTCCAGACCCTGAACTACCGCTTTCGGCACGTTTTCCCACTGGTAAACCGCTGTGCCGGTGCTGCTGGTACCGATACGGCTATTGCCCGCTTCGATTTTATTGTGGTAATCGTTGCGGAAATAAGTCACGCCGGCCAGCCAGCCTTCATTATGGAATTCCAGTCCGACTTCTTTGTTGACGCTGGTTTCCGCTTTCAGATCGTCGTTACCCAACAGGTAGCAGCCATTTTTGACATCGCTGGACGAACAACCCTGACCTTTGCTGTACAGCAAATAGTTCTGGTTAGTCTGGTACAGGTTAGGCGCTTTGTAGGCACGTGCGATACCCATTTTCAGGGTGAAGTTGTCGCCGAGTTCCTGTGACAGGTTCAGCGACGGGCTCCAGTTGTTGCCGGCTTCGGAGTGCAGATCGTAACGCAGGCCCGGCGTCAGCATGGTGCTGTCGGTCAGCTCCATGTTGTCTTCGGCGAACAGCGAGAAGATATGGGCGGATGCGTAAGGGCTACGAGTACCGCTACCTTGACCCGGTATGGTGCCGCCCATCATCGTTTGGCTGGTGGAGGAACCGTCCTTCATGCGTTGCTGGTTCCATTCGGTACCCAGGGTGGCAGTTTGCGTCACGCCCAGCTCGAAGGGCACGCTGACTTCGCTGTGCGCCAGGAAATCGTCCAGCTTGGTGGTGCCGAAGCCTTCGTTTTTGGCGTCGAAGATACCTTCAGTACCGCCGGCCAACCCTTCGTTCAGGCGCGTATTGCGGGTGCGCTCGAACTGAACGTAGTTGTTGGTGCTGACCCCGTTATCCCAGGCACCACGGTGGTTAAGGCCGAAGGTCTCGCGATAGATACGGTTGGTTTCTTTACCGTAGTTGCTCTGGACCAGCGCATTGGTGTTGGTGTTCTGAGTGTCACCGGCGTACAGGTTGCCCTGACGGCCATAGGAGTATTCAAACTCCAGCGACTGCAGGTGAGCGAAGTCCCAGTGCAGCAAGGCGTCGATATTTTTATCTACCACCCCTTCACGGCCGGAAGGAATGCTGCTGGCATAGGCCCCTACACGCTCGGACTTATGCGATTCGTTAATGTCCCAGGCATCGGCCTGAGTTTTGCTGTAACCCCCGAACAGGCGGAAGCTCAACTGATCGGTCAGCGGACCGGACAGGCTGAAGTCGGTACGCTTGGTCGAGCCTTCCTGCTTGTGCTCCGGCACGTTGAAATAGGTATTCAGCGAGCCGTGCAATTCTTTGGTGTTCTTCTTGGTAATGATGTTGACCACGCCGCCGGCGGCGCCGTTACCGTAACGTGCCGCCGCTGGGCCGCGCAGCACTTCGATACGTTCAATCATTTCCGGCGGTACCCAGGCGGTATCGCCACGGGTATCACGCTCGCCGCGCCAGCCCTGACGCACCGAGTTGCGGCTGCTGGCCGGTTTGCCGTCGATCAGGATCAGGGTATTTTCCGGGCCCATGCCGCGGATATCGATCTGGCGGTTGTTGCCGCGTTGGCCGCTGGTGGAGTTACCGGTCAGGTTAACGCCGGGCATGGTGCGGATCAGCTCGCTGATATCACGGGCCGGCGGGCGCTTTTTGATTTCGTCGGCGGTAATGGTAGAAACCCCCGGCGCCTGCAGGTTCTGCTTGGCGGCGGTGACGACAATGGTGTCCTCGGTGGCTTCTTTTTTGCTTGTGGCGACGTTGTCTGTTTCTGTGGTGCTGTCAGTTTGCTGTGCGGCGTGGGCAAAAGCGGACGCGCCTAACCCTAACCCGATGAGTGTGGCTAAGGAATAACGTGATAGTTTGCTGTTCATCTGAGAGTTCCTACCTTGCTGCCTTTCTCGGGGCACCTAAGCGGTAGCTCTCCAGGTGTGAGAAGGGCGGTTGTAGTTTTTTGTTTTCGGAAAGAGAAACCCAATCGGCCAAGACGCAGTGGCCACGACATTGGATTCAGCGCTAAAATTCGGTATCCGTCCCTGTTGAAGAATACCAGCCCTGTTTACGAGCCTACACACACTATTGCAAACGCAAATAATTATCAATAGTATTCGACTTACCGTTTTCTTGGGCAGCGCCTCGCGCCGCGAATTTACCGGCTTTCCTGAAGCTGCCAGCTAAATAGTGAATAGGCGTTTTGAAAACAAAATCCGAGTCAGAAAGCAGCAGATTATTATCGAGCAAGCACGCCGGGCGCCATGGATGGTGGCTGAATATCGCCAAACGCGGTACGCCGCTGGTGGAGCTGCAAGGGGATGGACGCGGGAAGGTCACCTTTTTATGGCGTGACCCTCAGGGATGTGAACTCACTTCAGCCTATCAGCGGGTCTGGATCCACATCAATTGCCTGACCGACCACCATCAGTCGTCGCCGCCGCAGAGCCTGCAACGCCTGGAAGGGACCGACGTCTGGTACTGGCAAACCGAACTGAGCGCCGATTGGCGCGGCAGCTACTGCTTTATCCCCTGTATGGACGACCGACCACTGGCCCCCAGTGATGAGGATGCGCACGTTAATATGCATTCGGTCCGCCATTGGTGGCATCAGGTGTTTGCCGGTGCGACCCAGGACCTGCTGAATCCCCATCGTTCCTGGGCCGGTGTCGGCGGCCATGTATTGTCAGGTCTGCATATGCCGGAAGCGCTGCCGCAACCGGCCTGGCAGGATTTCGATCGCTATGCGGTTGCCAGCGGTCGCTGTACCCCAGCGCCACCCGCGCGTTTACAGCGCCACCGTTGGCACAGCGAGCGGCTGGGCAATACCCGTGACGTCTGGGTTTATACCACCGGCGAAGGCGATCCAACACAACGTCCGCTGGCGATATTGCTGGATGGTCAGTTCTGGGCGAGCAACATGCCGGTCTGGGATCCGCTGATGCAGTTGACCCGCGAGGGCAAGCTACCGGAAGCGGTTTATCTGCTGATCGACATTATCGATCTCAAACACCGTTCCCGGGAACTGGCCTGCAATGAAGATTTCTGGCTGGCGGTGCAGGAAGAATTGCTGCCGCAGGTTGCTGAATGGGCGCCGTACCAACGCGATCCTGCCCGTACTCTGGTGTGCGGCCAAAGTTTTGGCGGCTTGTCATCGTTGTATGCCGGGCTGCACTGGCCACAGAGCTTTGGCGGGGTTATCTGCCAATCCAGCTCTTTCTGGTGGCCACGTCGCGACATGTATCAGCTGGCGGAAATTCCGACCGACGCCGGTTGGTTATTGCATCAGGTTGAGCAGGGCGTTGGCAAAGGCAAGCTGAAGGTGTTTATGGAAGCCGGCGTGCATGAAAAAGTGGCGCGTCGGGTCAACGACCGGATGGCGGACTTGCTGCGTGATGCCGGTCACCGGGTGCAATACCGGGTGGTAGCTGGGGGGCACGATCATTTGTGCTGGCGTGGCGGCCTGATAGACGGTCTGCAGGCACTGTGGGCGGATCAATCTTTTTCTCCCGCGATCAAGCTAACTTTCACTGCCCAAGGAGTCCGCGATGGAAACTCTGAACCCGTTCGATGACGAGCAACAAAGCTGCCTGATTGTGCAGAATGATGAACTGCAATACAGCCTGTGGCCGGACTTCAGCGCAGTGCCGGCGGGGTGGACGCCGGTGTTTGGCCCGGCGGCACGGGCGCTGTGCGTGATTTGGCTGGAACAGCATTGGCAGGATATGCGGCCCGCTTCGCTGCGTAAGGCGTGATGACGCCAATACCGATAACAGGAGTCAGTACTTTGTCAGACAGCACCGTATTACCGACCGAACAGCCGTTCGCCACTGAACTGCCGTTGGTCGCGGCGCAACCCGGGATCTGGGTTGCCGATCAGATTTCACCGCATGCCAACGCCTATGCGGTTTCCCACTATATTGAGTTGAACGGCCCGTTGGATCAGGCGTGCCTGCTGCGGGCGATTGAACAGGGGCTGTCCGAAGTGGACACCCTGCAATTCCGCTTTGAAGAGCGTGATGGCGTGCCGATGCAGTGGCATGATCCCGCGCTGGCAGTCCTGCCGGTGGAACTGATCGATCTCAGCGAGTCTCCGGATGCCGCTGCGGCGGCGCGTGCCCTCATGGAACTGGATATGTCCGGTGACTTGCGCATTGGCAGCGGCAATGCGTTGTATCGTCATATGCTGATCCGCCTGTCGGAGCAGCGCTGGTTTTGGTATCAGCGTTATCACCATATCCTGGTGGATGGCTTCAGTTTCACCGCCATTGCTCGCAGAATTGCCCATATTTACACCCGGACGTTGCACAATGAACGGCCGGATCCGACGCCCTTCAGCGCATTCAGCGAAGTGGTCGAGGAATATCAACGCTACGCGCAGTCGCCCACTTGCCAGCGCGATGCCGCCTTCTGGTTGAACAAGGCGCAGCAGTTGCCGACGCCGGCCACCCTTTGCCCGCAGCCGCTGGCCGGCCAGACGCCAACCACCCGAATTCACCGTTTATCGCAGCTGTGCGATCGCCAAGATTTCACTCAGCTGGTGAACGCCGGTCAGCAGCAGTTCAGCGTCGCGGATATGGCGCTGGCGCTGGTGGCGCTTTGGGTTTCTCGCCTGAGCGGGCATGCCAGCTTCAGCGCCGGTTTTATCTTTATGCGCCGTACCGGTTCGGCCGCCCTGTGCGCCAACGGACCGGTGATTAACGTCTTGCCGATCGAAATGCACCTCGACCCTCAGGCGATGCTGAGCGAGGTCGCCGGCAATATCGGCCGCGAGTTGAAAATCGTTCGTCGCCATCAGCGCTACGAGGCGGAGCAGGTGCAGCGCGATTTGGGGCGGATTGGCGATGCCCAGCCGCTGTACGGCACCGTATTCAACTTCAAGATGTTCGATTTCCAGTTGGACTTCGGTGGTATCGAAGGCATCACCCATGAGCTGGCCTCCGGACCAGTCCGCGATCTGGAGATCGCACTGTACCTCGATGAAGCCGGTACGCTGAAGGTCGATCTGCTGGCCAATGCCGAGCGTTATCAGCGTGATGAGCTGGCGGCGCATCTGCAACGTCTGCCCCTGTTGCTGCGCCAGTTTGCCGCACAACCACAGATGCCGATCGGCGACGCCGATTTACTCACCGAGCAAGACTGCCAGCTGTTGGCCCGCGTTAACGACACGGCACATCCGGTGCCGGCGCAAACCCTTTCCGGCCTGCTGGCTGAACAGGCGCAGAAAACGCCTGATGCCCCGGCGCTGGCCGATGCGCAATACCAATTTACCTATCGCGAAACTCGTGAACAGGTTGCCGCGCTGGCGCGTCAGTTGACGGAGCAGGGCGTACAGCCCGGTGATATCGTCGCCGTCGCCTTGCCGCGCTCGGTCTTTTTGTCGCTGGCGTTAATGGCCATTGTCGAAGCCGGGGCGGCCTATTTGCCGCTGGACACCGGTTACCCTGACGAGCGCCTTGGCATGATGCTGGAAGACGCTGCGCCGCGCCTGATTATCACCGAACCGACCCAGCAGGCACGCTTTGCCGGCAAGGGCGAGATCTTGCTGTATGACGCGCCGTTGCCGAAAGACAGCGCAGCCCACGTCACGCTTAACGGGCCTACGCCGCATCACCCGGCCTACATTATCTTTACCTCCGGTTCGACCGGGCGACCGAAAGGCGTGTTGGTGGGGCATCAGGCGATCGTCAACCGTTTGCTGTGGATGCAGCATCAGTATCCGATGGCGGCGGGCGATGTGGTGCTGCAGAAAACGCCTTGCAGCTTTGACGTTTCGGTATGGGAATTTTTCTGGCCGCTGATGGTGGGTGCCCGGTTGGTGATGGCGCCGCCTGAAGCGCACCGCGATCCGGAACAGCTGCTGCAGCTGATTGATCAACACCGCGTCACCACCATGCACTTTGTTCCTTCGATGCTGGCGGCCTTTGTCAGCGCGCTGGACAGCCCTCAGGCGGTAGCGTGCTGCACGCCGTTACGCCAGGTATTTTGCAGCGGCGAAGCCTTACCGGCGGAACTGTGCCGCCTGTGGCAAAGCCGCACTGCGGTACCGCTGCATAACCTTTACGGGCCGACCGAAGCGGCGGTGGACGTCAGCTGGCATCCGGCCTGGGGCGAAGCCTTGGCTGCCGTTACTGGCGCCAACGTACCTATCGGTTTGCCGGTTTGGAATACCGGTTTGCGCATCCTCGATGCGCGTCTGCGGCCAGTACCGCCAGGCGTGGCCGGTGATTTGTATCTTACCGGCGTCCAACTGGCGCAGGGTTATCTGGGGCGACCTGAACTGACCGCCAGCCGCTTTGTCGCCGATCCTGAGGGCGATGGCGGGCGGATGTATCGTACGGGTGACGTCGCCCGTTGGTTGCCGGGCGGCGAGGTGGAATACCTTGGCCGCAGCGACGATCAGTTAAAAATTCGTGGGCAACGCATTGAATTGAGTGAAATCGATCATGCCTTGCTGTCGCTGCCGGGCATCAAACAGGCGGTGACTCATGCGCTGGTGCTGGAAAATACGCCAACCGATCCTGGCGGTGGCGATGCCCGTCAACTGGTGGGTTATCTGGTGGCCCAGCCCGGTGTCCGCGTTGATCTGGACGTCCTGCGTGCGGCATTGGCCGATCGCCTGCCGCCGCATATGGTGCCGGTGGCGCTGGTCGAGATGGAGGCGCTGCCGCTGAGCGCCAATGGCAAGCTGGATCGTAAAGCGTTGCCGCAGCCGCAAGGCGCAACCCGCGCCGCAGGACGTGAACCGCAAGCGGGGCTGGAAACGGCGATCGCGGCCGTGTTCGCTCGTCTGCTGCAACGCGAAACCGTGTTTGCCGACGATGACTTCTTTGCCCTCGGCGGGCACTCGTTGCTGGCAATGCGTTTGGCGGCGGAGCTGCGGCGTGAGCTGGGCAAGGCGGTGTCGGTAGGGCAGGTGATGGTGGCTTCCCGCGTGGAACAGCTGGCGCAGCTGTTGGCCGAAGAACGCACCCAGGAAGAAGCTGACAAAACCGGTTTTGACCGCGTTCTGCCGCTGCGCACCACCGAAGGACCAACGCTGTTCTGCCTGCATCCGGCGTCCGGCTTCTCGTGGCAGTTCAGCGTGTTGCCGCGCTATATCGATCAGCACTGGTCGCTGGTAGGTATTCAGTCGCCACGGCCGGATGGCCCGCTGGCGCTCAGCGAGAATATGGATCAGGTGTGCGACGCGCATCTGGAGACGGTCTTGCAGGTGCAGCCTAAGGGCCCATACCACTTTATCGGTTACTCGCTGGGAGGCACGCTGGCGCAGGGCATCGCCGCGCGGCTACAGGCGCGGGGCGAAGCAGTGGCTTTCCTTGGGTTGCTGGATACCTATCCGCCGGAAACGCAAAACTGGGACGTGATGCTGGATGACAACGTGTTGAAAGAGGTTCAGCGCGAACGTCAGCAGTTCCTGGCGGTGTCTGAGGATGCGCTGGATCCGGCGTTGGGCGAAACCCGCGTGGCGATGTTCGATAATATCGAAGCCAACTATGCCGATTCGGTTCGTCTGCTTTCCGCCACCCACACGGCTAACTTCAAAGGGCAGGCGACGCTTTTTGTCGCGCGTCAGACGTTGCAGGAGGGGATGGATGTTCAGCAGACCTGGTCGCAGTATGTGGACGCGCTACAGGTTCATGAACTGGACTGCGCGCACGTGGATATCGTTTCACCAACGTCGTTCAAGGTATTAGGACCGTTGTTGAACCGCATACTTCGCGCTTTATAATACCCGTCGTATTTCAAGCTGCAGCGTTGTTACCTGCACTCACTCACCCCAGTTACTTACTGAAGTAAGCGCCTGGGGATGAGTGAGCTGGGCGCCTAGCTGCAACGTGAAATCCATAGGGTATAACTTGATAATATACTTAGGACTCTGATGTGTTGTCTTACTTACCCAGCGGCACTACCAACGGCGTGTGCGAGACGGGATCGTCAATGATCATGCAGCGCAGGCCGTAGACCTTTTCGATCAATTCCGGCGTCACAATATCCTTCGGTGCCCCCTCGGCCACCACCTTACCGTCGCGCATGGCAATCAGATGGGTGGCGTAACGGCAGGCGTGGTTGAGATCGTGCAGCACCACCACCAGCGTATGGCCGTTTTCACGGTTTAGCTGACGCATCAGCTCCAGCAAGTCGATCTGATGGCTGATATCCAGCCAGGTGGTCGGCTCATCCAACAACAACAGCGGCGTTTGCTGCGCCAATACCATGGCAATCCAGACCCGTTGACGCTGTCCGCCGGAGAGCGTATCAACCGGCTGTTCAGCCAGTTCAAACACGCCGGTGGAGCGCATGGCCTGTTCGACCGCCTGCTGGTCTTCTTCGCGCCAGCGGCTGAACAGACGCTGATGCGGATAGCGGCCGCGTGCCACCAGATCAAACACGGTAATGTCACCCGGCGCGGTCGAGCTTTGCGGCAGCAGCCCCAACTGGCGTGCCACCTCTTTGGTGGCATAGTCGCTAATGTGCTTGCCGTTGAGCCAGATAGCCCCGGCCTGCGGTTGCATCAGACGGCTGAGGGTGCGCAGCAAGGTCGATTTACCGCAGGCATTCGGCCCGATAATGACCGTCAGTTCGCCGTGCGGAATAGAAACGGACAGGTCGCGCGCGACGATTTTTTTGTCATAGCCGAGCGTCAGGTTTTCGGCGCGTAACGGCGCGGGCTGCAAAGGTTCAGCATTCATTTTTTTCGTGACTCACGGATTAATAGCCAAATCAGATAAATGCCGCCCAGGCTGACGGTCAATACCCCGACCGGCAACTGATAAGGCATAAACAGGCGTTGCGCTGCGACATCGGCGAGCAGCAGTAACAGGGCCCCCGTCAGGGCTGTCAGCAACAGGACGCTGCGGTTGGCGCACAGGCGTCGTGCAATCTGGGGGGCCACCAGCGCAATAAAGGAGATGGGTCCGGCGACGGCGGTGGCGGCTGCAGTCAGCGTTACGCCGACCAATAACAGCAGCACCCGTGAGCGCTCCACAGGTACGCCGAGCGCGCAGGCGGTGTCATCACCCATTTCCAGCAGCCGCATGCGGCGGGCCAGCATCAGCAGCAACAGGCAGCACAGCGCAATCACCGCCAGCACTGGCAAACTTTTCGCCCAGGTCACGCCGTTGAGCGACCCGGCGCTCCACAACCCGGCGGTCATGGCGGATTCCAGTGAGGCGCTGATGATCAGCCAGGTATTACCGGCCACCAGCAGGGCGCGCACGGCGATACCGACGATAATCAAGCGGAATGACTCAACGCCGTTGCGCCATGCCAGCAGATAAATCAGCGCGGCGGTCAATAGGCCCCCGGCCAGCGCCCCGGAGGTAATGCCGAAAACGCCGCCGTTAAACAGCACTATTGCCACCAGCACGCCGCTGTAAGCGCCGGTATTAAAACCGATGACGTCGGGACTGCCGAGCGGGTTGCGCAGCAGCGATTGGAAGATGGCTCCGCTGATCCCGAGCGCTGCGCCCAACAGCAGTGCCATTACCACGCGTGGCAAGCGCCACTGGGTGACGATCACCGCCAGGTTGGCCGGGCCTTCACCGCGCAAGGCGTCGATCACCTGCAGGGCGCTGAGCGAAAGAGCGCCGGAACCCAGGGCATAAATCGCCAGCGCCAGGGCGGCAAGCAATAGCAGTAGCGCGGTTAGCGCCGGTCGCGACAGGGCGCGCATTTTGTGGTTGGCCATTTGGCGGGCTGCGGACATCGACATTAGCGCTGCCTCCTGAACATATGGCGTTGACGAACCAGCATGATCAGCAGCGGTGCGCCAATAAGCGCGGTGACGATGGAAACGCGCAGTTCACCGGCGACCAGGAAGCGGCCGATCAGGTCGGCGCTCAATAGCAGGATCGGGGTCAATACCAACGTCCACGGCAGCATCCAGTGCAGCTCGGAACCGGCCAGCCGCCGGGCAATGTGCGGCATCATCAGGCCGACAAAGGCAATCGGGCCGACGGCGGCGGTGGCGCCACCGCACAGCAGGGTGATTGCCAGCAGTCCCAATAGCTGGGTGCGGACGATGCCGGTGCCCAGCGCGGTGGCTAGCTCGTTGCCCATACTCAGGCTGTTCAGCGATTTGCTCATCCACAGCGTGATTGCAGTGCCCAACAGGATCGGCAGGGCGACGGTGCGTACCACCTGCATATTTTGAATATCCAGCGAACCGGCCTGCCAAAAACGAAGCTGATCGAAGACCAGCGGGTTCAACAGGGAAATACCGGAGGTCATGCCTTCCAGCACCGCCGCCAGCGCGACGCCGGCCAGCGTCAGGCGGACCGGGTTCAGGCTGCTGCCGCCCAATGCGCCAATCAGCGCGACCAGCAGGGCGGCAAACATAGCGCCGGCAAAGGCGAACCACAGATAGTCGCCGACGTGAGCGGCACCAAAGAAAGTGATGCCCAGCACCACGGCAAAACCCGCGCCGGCGTTAACGCCGAGAATGCCGGGGTCGGCCAGCGGATTGCGGGTGAGGGTTTGCATCAGGACGCCGGACAAGCCCAGGGCGATGCCCGCCAACACGCCAACCAATGTGCGCGGCAGTCTGGCGTTGGTAATGATGGTGCAGTCGGCACCGCTACATTGGCCGTTGAGCGCCTGGATAACCGTATCGAAGGGGATAGATTTGGCACCGAGTGACAGGCTGAGCAGCATGACGACCAACAGGGCGCAAACCGCTATCAGCAAGCCAAGCAGCTTGCGACGAAATGAGCGGGGAGTGCCACCCGCAAGACGGTCGCTGGGCAGCGGAATGGACGGTGTGCAATTGCGTGTAATCCGTAACATAACAATCCATTATTTTATTGAATATGAATGAGTTTTATTATCATTATTGATTGTTTTCATCTATGGTACCATGAGTCCCTTCGCTATTGCAGCACAGACGCTGCCCCTTTTCTTTAGTTGTGGTGAGAAAGCTAATGAGTAAGCCCTCTATTTTGCTTGATTTTGGCCTGCTTAAGACCAATAGCGCCTTTCGCGCTGTGTTCTGCGCGCGTTTTATTTCCATTTTAGCGCTCGGGCTGATGGCCATTGCCATCCCGGTACAGATCCAGGCCCTGACCGGGTCGACGCTGCTGGTCGGGTTGTCCGTGACGCTGGCTGGCAGCGGCATGTTTGCCGGCTTGCTGATGGGGGGCGTACTGGCCGACCGCTATGAGCGCCGCCGTCTGATCCTCTTCGCTCGTTCCACCTGTGGCATTGGCTTTATCGGCCTGTGCCTTAATGCCGCCTTGCCTGCGCCCTCCTTGACGCTGATTTATCTGCTGGCGGTTTGGGACGGGTTCTTCGGGGCGGTGGGCGTGACGGCGTTACTGGCGGCGACGCCTGCGCTGGTCGGGCGTGAAAATATCGTTCAGGCCGGCGCCATCAGCATGCTGACGGTGCGTTTTGGCTCCATTCTTTCCCCGGCGATCGGCGGGTTGGTGATTGCCAACGCCGGCGTAACGTGGAACTACGCTTTGGCGGCGTTCGGCACCTTGCTGACGTTGATCCCTTTACTGCAGCTGCCGCAGCTGTTGCCGCCACCGCAGCCACGCGAGCATCCGTTGCGCGCACTGGCCGGGGGTTTTGGCTTCTTGTTTCGTAACCGGGTGATTGGCATGGTGGCGTTGATCGGCGCGTTGCTGACCATGGCCAGCGCGGTGCGAGTGCTGTACCCGGCGATGTCCGGCATGTGGCAGGTCAGTGCGGCGCAGTTGGGCTTTATGTATTCCGCCGTGCCGCTGGGTGCGGCAATTGGCGCCTTCACCAGTGGCCGTGTGGCGCACGTGGCGCGACCGGGCTGGATGATGCTGATGACGGCGATCGGCGCGTTTGTCGCTATCGGCCTGTTCGGCCTGATGCCCTGGTACGGACTGGCACTGTTCTTCCTGGTGGTGTTTGGCTACCTGAGCGCATTGAACTCCCTGCTGCAGTACGGGCTGATTCAGAACCTGACGCCGGATGCTTTCCTGGGGCGCATTAATGGCCTGTGGACTGCGCAAAACGTGGTGGGGGACGCATTGGGTGCCCTGCTGCTGGGGGCGATGGGGGCGTTTATGCTGCCGGCCATGACTTCTACCAGCTTCGGTTTTGGCGTGGCGATACTGGGTGTGGTGCTGGCGTTCGCGATGAAAGGGCTGCGTCAGGTGAGCCTTGGCGGGCAGGAAAGCGATCTCCAGCCCGCCGCGGGATCTACTGAGAAATAAACTGTTTTTCCAACAGCGTCAGCAGGTTGCTGGCGCTGTAATAGTCCAGTCGGAAGGTGTCATTGCCCAGCGCATAAACCCGCTTGTGTTGTACCGCCGGCAGGTGCGCGAGGAAAGGATTGGCCATCAGTCGCTGTGCGTCGCTGTCGTTGTTGGCAAACAGCATCAGCGTCTGGCCGTTCAGACCTTCTGCCAGGTTTTCCCCGGCGAGCTGAATGATGTCCTTGCGCATTCCCATGCTGCGGCTGTTGTTCAGCTTGTCTGACGGAACCGCCAGGGTGAAGCCCAGCTGTTTGAGCATTTGCCCCTGGGAAGATTCGGCGGTCCACAGGTTGGCTGATTTGCCGTCGGCGCTGAAGACCAGGGCGGAGGTCGGTTGTTCCGGCAGCGTCATGCGTTGCTTAAGCGACTTTTCGCGGCTATCGAAATCATCAACGATTTTTTGCGCCCTGGCTTCGTGTCCGGTGGCCCGGCCCAGCTCGATCGCCAGCGCCTGCCAGCTTTTGTCGTCGTAATTGACCACCAGCACCGGGGCAATGGCGGACAGCTGATCGTACAGGCGCACGGCGGAGTCGGCGCCGGTAGCGGAGATGATGATCAGATCGGGCGCTTCACCGGCAATGGCTTCCGCGTTGGGTTCGCCAATGTACAGGCGCTTTACGCCGCGCTGTGCCGCGATAGCGCTCCATTGGTGGAAGAAACCTTGTGAGTCCGCCAGACGGCTGCCGGGCGTGGTGGCGCCGCTGGCGATCACTGGCGCATCAATCGCCAGCAGGGTGCCGGTGACGGTAACGCTGGTGGAAACGATGCGGGCAGGGGGCTGCTGCAAGGTGATCACGCCGTGTGAAGTTTCGATTTTGCGCGGCCAACCGGCATCTGCTGCCTGGGCTGCACCCATGGCCAGCAGGCCAAACAGCGCGAAGCCGAAGAACAGGTTCTTCTTCATAAAGCATTCCTTAGAAGTTAAATAGTAATACTTATCATTTATATAATTAAAACTGCTGGTTTTATAGCACGATAATGAATAGAAGAACTGTTTACATTTATTGACATAGAATATTCACGAGGGTAATTTAACGCGATTCAATACAAATGATAATCATTATTATACAGGTTATTGTTCATGATACGAAAGGGAGAACCGATGAGCGTGACAGTAAAGGGTACCGGGCAGAAGAAGCCGCACAGCAAGGATAGTGAATCGTCCGTAGCAGGCGTGTCGCCGACCTCCGGCTTTTTCTTTACCTCTCCTTTCCGTAGCCTGAGCACCCAGGGCTGCTTCGCCAAAATCACGCTGCCGGCCCAGAACGGGGACCAGCTTAACGGCGAGTTCCAGCAGGCGGTACAGCATGCTTTTGCCGAAGCCAAACTGGCGGGGGTGAAAAACCCGGTTCTGTGTGGCGCGATCCCGTTTGATACTCATCAGCCCTCTGCACTTTTTATTCCCCAGCACACCCAGTGGTTTGAGCGCGATGCCTTTTTGGCCGGCGTAACCTCACCGCAGGAGGCCCTGCCGGAAATTATCAGCCAAAAGGAAGTGCCTGCACAACAGCCTTTCATGCAGATGGTGGCAGATGCGGTGGAAGCAACCCGTGGCGACCAACTGGATAAAGTGGTGCTGTCACGCCTGCTGGAGATTGAAACGCGCGAACCGGTAGACAGCCACGCGTTGATGGCGCGTATCATCGCCCAGAACCCACACGGTTTCCATTTCCATGTGCCGTTGGAGCAGGGGGCATTGCTGGGCGCCAGCCCTGAGCTGCTGCTGCGTAAATCCGGCGCACAATTTTATTCCAACCCGCTGGCAGGCTCCGCTCGCCGTGATGCCGATCCGCAGCGGGATCGTGAAGTCAGCCAACAGCTGTTGGTTTCCGAGAAAGATCTCTACGAGCACCAGTTTGTTACCGAAGGCATGCGGCAGGTGCTGGCCGATCGCTGCAGTTATCTGAATATCCCCACCTCTCCCGAATTATTGAGCACCACCACGCTGTGGCACTTGTCTACGCCAATCGACGGCGAGGCCGCCAGCCGCGCGGAGAATGCGTTGTCGCTGGCCTGCCTGCTGCACCCGACACCGGCGTTGTGCGGTACGCCAACCGCCCTGGCGCACCAGGTGATCAAGCAGTTGGAGCCTTTCGATCGCGGCCTGTTTGGCGGCATCGTCGGCTGGTGTGATGCCGAAGGCAACGGGGAGTGGGTGGTGACCATCCGCTGTGGCACGGTGCAGGGCAACCAGGTGCGTCTCTTTGCCGGGGCCGGCATTGTGCAAGATTCTTCGCCGGAATCAGAATGGCATGAAACCGGCACCAAACTCAGTACCATTTCGCGGGCGTTTGGCCTGAACCAAGGATAGATATTTTCATGAGCATTGCTTTTACTCCCTGGCCTGAGGCATTGGCCCGTCGCTATCGCGAACGCGGATATTGGACCGATCGGCCATTGACCGACATCATCACCCGCCAGGCTAAAAATGACGCCATAGCGCTGATCGACCCGCAACGCAGCCTGAGCTACCGCCAGCTTAATCAACTCTCCGATCGGCTGGCCGCGGCCTTGCTGCGTCGGGGCATTCACAGCGGCGATACCGCGCTGGTGCAGTTGGGCAACGTGGTTGAGTTCTATGTGACTTTCTTTGCGCTGTTGAAAATTGGCGTGGTGCCGGTAAATGCGCTGTTCAGCCACCAACGCAATGAGCTGAACGCCTACGCGGCGCAGATCAAACCGGCATTGCTGATTGCCGACCGCCAGCATGGCCTGTTTGGCAACGACGAATTCCTGACGGCGTTCCGCGCCGAGCATCCTTCTCTGCGCCTGGTTGGCTTGCGCAGTGAGGACGCTGGCGAGCAGTCGCTGGCGAGCTGGCTGGAAGAAGATTGCGGCGATTTCGTTGCCGCACCCACTCCGGCCGATCAGGTGGCTTTCTTCCAGCTTTCCGGGGGCAGCACCGGCACGCCGAAGCTGATCCCGCGTACCCATAACGACTACTACTACAGCATTCGCCGCAGCGTAGAGATTTGTCATTTCGATGACGAAACCCGCTACCTGTGTGCATTGCCGGTAGCGCACAACTATCCGATGAGCTCACCGGGCGTGTTGGGGGTCTTTTATGGCGCCGGGCTGGTGGTGTTCGCCAGCGATCCGGATGCCGGACAATGTTTCCGTTTGATCGACCAGCATCAGATCAACGTGACGGCGCTGGTGCCGCCGGCGGTGACGCTGTGGCTGCAGGCCATTGAAGAATGGGGCGGTTGCCAGCAGTTGGCCAGCCTGAAGCTGCTGCAGGTCGGCGGCGCCAAGCTGGGCGAAACCCTGGCCGCGCGCATTCCGGCCGAAATCGGCTGTCAGCTGCAGCAAGTGTTCGGCATGGCGGAAGGCCTGGTGAACTACACCCGCCTGGACGATGACGACCAGCATATTTTGACCACTCAAGGGTGTCCGATGTCACCGGATGACGAGCTATGGGTCGCCGATGACGAGGGCAATCCGCTGCCGGTCGGAGAGACCGGTCGTCTGATGACCCGTGGCCCCTATACCTTCCGCGGTTATTACCAAAGCCCGGAGCATAACGCTGCCGCCTTTGATAAAGACGGTTTCTACTGCTCCGGTGACTTGATTAGCCTGACTGAAGACGGCTATGTGAAGGTCGAAGGGCGGCAGAAAGACCAAATCAACCGCGGTGGGGAGAAGATCGCCGCCGAGGAGATCGAAAACCTGCTGCTGCGTCACCCGGAAGTGATCAATGCGGCGTTGGTTTCGATGCCGGACGAGCTGATGGGCGAGAAAAGCTGTGCCTACATTATCGCCACCAGCCCATTGAAGCCGGTGGTGCTGCGTCGCCATTTACGCGCCGAGGGCGTGGCCGAATTCAAATTACCCGACCGCTTTATACAGGTTGAAACGCTGCCGCTCACCCCGGTTGGCAAAGTGGATAAAAAACTGTTGCGCCAACGCCTGGAGGCGCAACAACTGACTCAGGTCCAGGGAGAATAAGTCATGGCCATTCCAAAACTTAATGATTACGCGTTGCCGACTCAGGCTGAACTGCCGACCAACAAAGTAAGCTGGACGGTGGAACCGCAGCGCGCTGCACTGCTGATCCACGATATGCAGCAGTATTTTCTGAATTTCTGGGGTGAAGACAGCCCGTTGATCAAACAGGTAGTGGAAAACATCGCCAACCTGCGTCGCTACTGCAAATCCCAGGGGATCCCGGTGTTCTATACCGCGCAACCTAACCAGCAGAGCGATGAAGATCGCGCGTTGCTCAATGATATGTGGGGGCCTGGATTGAACAAACACCCGGAGCAGCAGGCGGTGGTCGCCGCGCTGGCGCCGGAAGAGGACGACACTGTGCTGGTGAAATGGCGTTACAGTGCCTTCCACCGTTCACCGCTGCAGGAAATTCTGCAGGAGTCCGGTCGCGATCAGCTGATCATCTGTGGCGTCTACGCCCATATCGGCTGCATGACCACGGCGATCGATGCCTTTATGCGCAATATTCAGCCGTTTATGGTTGCTGATGGCCTGGCCGACTTCTCCCGTGAAGAGCACCTGATGGCGCTGCGTTACACCGCCGGCCGCTGTGGCCGCGTGGTCACCACCGCCGAACTGTTGCCTGGGATCACCAGCAAAGCGGCGTTGCGCCAGCAAATCATGCCTTTCCTCGACGAAGACAGTGAAGACATGGGCGACGATGAGAACCTGATTGACTACGGTCTGGATTCGGTCCGCATCATGGAGCTGGCGGCGCGCTGGCGTAAGATCCGCGGCGATATCGATTTTATCGCCCTGGCCAAGAACCCGACCATTGATGGTTGGTGGGCGCTGTTGTCAGAGGGGAAAGCCTGATGAGTCAACAGGGCGATTTTGCCGGTAAACGGGTCTGGGTCACCGGCGCGGGCGCCGGGATTGGCCTCGAGACCGCGTTGGCATTTGTGCGGGCCGGTGCCGAGGTTATTGGCTTCGATAAGCACTTTGGCGAGCCGGAATACGCGTTTCGCACCGAAGTGCTGGATATTGCCGACAGCGATGCGGTAGACGCCCTGTGCGGGCGTTTGCTGGCGGAGCAGGGTGAGTTGGACGTGCTGGTCAATGGTGCCGGTATTCTGCGCATGGGGCTGGCAGACGAAACCAGCACCGCAGACTGGCTGGCCTGCCTGGCGGTGAATGCCGGTGGCGCATTCAATATGTTCCGCCATGCCCTGCCGGTGTTTAGGCGTCAGCGACGCGGCGCTATTGTCAGCGTGGCGTCCAATGCGGCGCATGTGCCACGTGTCGGTATGGCGGCCTATTGCGCTTCCAAAGCGGCGTTGCGTAGCCTGTGCCAAACCGTGGGGTTGGAAATGGCGCCTTATGGCGTACGTTGCAACCTGGTTTCACCCGGCTCGACCAATACCCCGATGCAGCGCGGCATGTGGCAGGATGAAACGGGGGAACAGAATACCATCAACGGTTTCCCGGAACAGTTCAAGCTGGGTATTCCTCTGGGTAAAATTGCCCAGCCGCAGGAAATCGCCGATGCCATTTTGTTCCTGGCTTCCGATCGCGCCAGCCATATCACCATGCAGGATATCGTGATTGACGGCGGAGCGACGCTGGCGGCCTGATCATCCGGTAGACAATTTCAGGATAGCCAAAGGGCGCTGCTTGCAGCGCCTTTTCTATTGGCGGCGCAGGGAAGTGATTATTTTCATGGGGAGGGCGGAAGTGGTGAGGCTTATAGAGATTATCAGGGCGCAGATGCGGAAAAAGCGCCAAAAGGCGCTTTTTTCTGTATTGGTGGGTCGTGCAGGAGTAACTCGGCCTCTGGCCTCACCCTGCGGGCCAGCGCAAGCGCTGTTCAAAATTGTCGGGCCAATTTTGTCGAACCTGCACAGGTTCTCATCCAGCACGACACGGCGGAGTTTGTGATAAAGGAGTTTTTGGGAATTAAGGTGGCACAGATGCGAAAAAAGCGCCAAAAGGCGCTTTTCTCTGTATTGGTGGGTCGTGCAGGATTCGAACCTGCGACCAATTGATTAAAAGTCAACTGCTCTACCAACTGAGCTAACGACCCGCAGAAGTGGTGGGTGATGACGGGCTCGAACCGCCGACCCCCTCCGTGTAAAGGAGATGCTCTACCAACTGAGCTAATCACCCACTTCAGGACTTCCAGGTACTGCTAAACAAGAGAATGAGTGGTGGGTGATGACGGGCTCGAACCGCCGACCCCCTCCGTGTAAAGGAGATGCTCTACCAACTGAGCTAATCACCCTCATTCTTCTCATTTCTTACTGCTTTACTACTCAACAAGATGGTGGGCGATGACGGGCTCGAACCGCCGACCCCCTCCGTGTAAAGGAGATGCTCTACCAACTGAGCTAATCGCCCCGTCTTGTTGGAGTCGCATTATAGGGATAGTTGAAAGTGAGTCAACGGTTTTTAAAATGATTTCAATCGTTCGCCGCAAATTTAAACAGGATGCGATATTTATCGCCAGCAATGCTGATTCTTTGCACATTGTTATGCGAAAAGCGCCGCAGAGATGATGAAAGCTGATGCAGCAATATCGTGTCAGCGTTGAGGAATTAGCGCGTGGTGATACAATGTCGGCCACTTTTTTAAATTCCGAGCAATCGTCGGCAACCGCTGACATGCGTTGCGTAATAAGGCAGTGAACCCAATGAAAATCAAAACCCGTTTTGCACCGAGCCCAACCGGCTATCTTCACGTCGGTGGCGCCCGTACTGCGCTTTACTCCTGGCTATTCACTCGCCATGCGGGCGGTGAGTTCGTTCTGCGTATCGAAGATACCGATTTGGAACGCTCAACCCAGGATGCTATCGACGCAATTATGGATGGCATGAACTGGTTAAACCTGGATTGGGACGAAGGCCCGTACTTCCAGACCAAGCGTTTTGACCGTTATAACGCGGTGATTGACGACATGCTGGTGCAGGGAACTGCTTATAAATGCTATTGCTCGAAGGAACGCCTGGAAGCGCTGCGTGAAAAGCAGATGGAAAACGGTGAAAAACCGCGTTACGACGGCCACTGCCGCGACAGCCAATGCAGCCACACCGACGACGAGCCGCACGTGGTGCGTTTCCGTAATCCGCAGGAAGGCTCGGTAATCTTCGATGACAAGATCCGTGGTCCGATCGAATTCAGCAACCAGGAACTGGACGATCTGATCATTCGTCGTACCGACGGTGCGCCGACCTATAACTTCTGCGTGGTGATCGACGACTGGGATATGGAAATCACCCACGTGATCCGCGGTGAAGACCACATCAACAACACCCCGCGCCAGATCAACATCCTGAAAGCGCTGGGCGCACCGGTACCGGAATACGCCCACGTTTCGATGATCCTCGGTGACGACGGTAAAAAGCTGTCTAAACGCCACGGTGCCGTAGGCGTGATGCAGTACCGCGACGACGGCTACCTACCGCAGGCGCTGCTGAACTATTTGGTGCGTCTGGGTTGGTCTCACGGCGATCAGGAAATCTTCTCTATTGATGAGATGAAAGAGTTCTTCACGCTGGAAGCGATCAACAAATCCGCCAGCGCCTTCAATACCGAAAAATTGCAGTGGTTGAATCATCATTACATTAACCATATGCCGGCTGAAGAAGTTGCCGTGTATCTGGCGTGGCATGTGGAGCAACTGGGCATTGAAACCCGCAATGGTCCAGAGCTGAAAGATATCGTCAAGCTGTTGGGCGAGCGCTGCAAAACGTTGAAGGAAATGGCGGAGTCTTGCCGTTACTTCTATGAAGACTTCAGCGAGTTCGACGCTGACGCTGCGAAAAAACACCTGCGCCCGGTTGCACGTCAGCCGCTGGAAGCGGTACGCGCCAAATTGGCCGCCATCACTGCCTGGACGCCGGAAAACGTGCATGATGCCATTCAGGGCACGGCTGATGAGCTGGGCGTCGGTATGGGCAAGGTAGGCATGCCGCTGCGCGTAGCGGTCACCGGTGCCGGCCAGTCACCGGGTATGGACGTGACCGTGCATGCCATCGGTCAGGCACGTTCTTTACAGCGTATCGATCTGGCATTGGCTTATATCGCTGGGCGTGAAGCTCAGGCCTGATAGTTTCTGAGCCCATAATGAAAAAGCCCCGTGGAGCAATCCCGGGGCTTTTTTTGTCGCTGTCGATCAGGCCTGTTCAGCGGCCGGCACGGTGGGGCGATAGGCGAGGAAGTACATCAGGCCGACGAAGCCGGCGCCGCCCAGCGCGTTACCGAGAAACACCGCCATGAAGTTGGGCAGGAACTGACCCCAGCTTAAACCGCCGGCAAAAATGGCGGCCGGGATAATAAACATGTTCGCCACCACGTGCTGGAAGCCGATAGCGACAAACGCCATTACCGGGAACCACATGCCAATCACTTTGCCCGGCACGTCCTTGCTGGCAAAGGCCAGCCACACCGCCAGGCACACCAACCAATTGCAACCGACGCCGGATATAAAGGCGTGCAGGAAGTCGGCATCTACCTTGGCTTGCGCAATGGACAGGGTTTTGTGCAGGAATGCGCCTTCGGTCAGGCCAAGCAGGTGGCCAAAGAAATAGGCGACCGCCAGGCTGCCGGCGAAGTTGGCCAGGGTGACCCAAAACCAGTTGCGCACGATGGCAAACAGCGAGATTTGGCGAGCAAACCAGGCTATCGGCAAGGTCATCATATTGCCGGTCAGCAGCTCGCCGCCGGCCAGAATCGTCAGGATAAGCCCTATCGGGAAGACGGCAGCCCCCAGCAATGCGCCGAAGGAGCCCCATTCGGGCGGCAGGGTGCCGATCACGTGGATATCCAGCAGGAAGCCGGTCGCGATGAAGGCGCCGGCGAGAAAGCCCAGAATGAGCAGGTTGGCGAGCGATGCCCGGCTTTTGTTTACGCCGGCCTGAATGGCTAACGCAGCGATTTCTTTTGGTGAATGCAACGACATAACTGACTCGGTTTATTGTTGTGGGATTTACGACGCGGGGAAGTCTATGCCTGTGGGCGAGATGACTCAAGGGTATTTCGCTAACATTCCGTTAATTAAAAATCAACACAATGGATAAGGTTTTTTGTTTTTTGTGAAGTCAGGCGACGATGGCTGATTTTTGTCCGTCATGGCGATTTTTTAGCGTGAAACGCGCTGATTTGGCGGCTTTTTCAGCGCTTGATCGACTAATTCAATTTAGCCGTTGACAGTTTTTCAGGGGTTTCATATCATGCGCCCCGTTCACAGGATTTCGTGATTGTGGATTGGGGCTATAGCTCAGCTGGGAGAGCGCTTGCATGGCATGCAAGAGGTCGACGGTTCGATCCCGTCTAGCTCCACCAACCTTTATCTCAGAAGGGTTGGGGAACACCGTAACGCCGGTTAAAGCGTACCACTTTTGTGGGGCTATAGCTCAGCTGGGAGAGCGCTTGCATGGCATGCAAGAGGTCGACGGTTCGATCCCGTCTAGCTCCACCACCATTTAAAAAGCCGACCTCAGGGTCGGCTTTTTGCGTTCTGTCTTCTCCCATATTGAATCACCGTAACGCCCCCTGTTTTGCCAGCAGTTACAGAAGGATCGCAGGCAATAAAAAAGGTCGCCGAAGCGACCTTTGCATGACTGGTTTTTAAGCTTAGCCCAGAACCAGGCCTGCGATCGACGCAGACAGGATGCTGACCAGCGTAGAACCGTAAACCAGCTTCAGACCAAAGCGGGAAACCACGTTGCCCTGGTGCTCGTTCAGCCCTTTAATCGCACCGGCTACGATGCCGATGGAAGAGAAGTTGGCGAAGGAAACCAGGAACACCGACAGGATACCCAGGCTGCGTGGAGAGAGTTCAGCAGAAACCTTCTGCAGCTCCATCATCGCCACGAATTCGTTGGAAACCAGCTTGGTCGCCATGATGCTGCCAACCTGCAACGCTTCGTGCTTAGGAATACCCATAATCCAGGCGAATGGATAGAAGAAGTAGCCCAGGATTTCCTGGAAGCTCAGGCCGAAGATGGCGCTGAACAGGCCGTTAAGCGCGGCGATCAGAGCAATAAAGCCGATCAGCATCGCAGCAACGATAATCGCGACTTTGAAACCCGCCAGGATATATTCGCCCAGCATTTCGAAGAAGCTCTGGCCTTCGTGCAGGTTGCCCAGATGCAGCTCTTCTTCTTTACTGGTGTCATACGGGTTGACCAGTGACAGCACGATAAAGGTGCTGAACATGTTCAGTACCAGCGCCGCTACCACAAACTTGGCGTCCAGCATGGTCATGTAAGCGCCGACGATGGACATGGAAACCGTGGACATCGCGGTTGCCGCCATGGTGTACATGCGCTTTTCGGACATCTTGCCCAGAATATCTTTATAGGCGATGAAGTTTTCAGACTGGCCCAGGATCAGCGAGCTGACGGCGTTGAAGGACTCCAGCTTGCCCATACCGTTTACTTTTGACAGCACGGTACCAATAATGCGGATGATAAACGGCAGTACTTTAATGTATTGCAGAATACCGATCAGCGCAGAGATAAAGACGATTGGGCACAGTACCTTCAGGAAGAAGAAGGCCAGACCTTTGTCGCCCATACCGCCGAATACAAAATCAGTCCCTTGCCCAGCAAACCCGAGCAGCTTGTCAAACAGCGCGGCAAATCCTTTTACAAAGCCTAAACCCGCTTCCGAATGCAGGAAAAAATAGGCCAGCAGTACTTCAATAACCAACAGTTGAATAACATAGCGAATGCGGATGCTTTTACGATCGCGACACACTAAAAGTGCCAGGATCGCGACGACCACTAACGCCAACGCAAAGTGCGCAATATGGGACATGTTTGCTCCAAACTTGAGGCAGGCTGAATTTCGGATGTCATTTTATGTAACGCCACGTTTAAAAACGAGAGCTCTATTGCAAATATGGAAAATCATAGGGGGAAACATCTTAAACTTGTACGCTAAAGCATAAAAAATCAAGAGGTTAATCAATCCATATGAAATTCATATTCTTGCGCTAAATGGATTACCCAAAGGATTTTTTCCTGGAGAGAACGCCGTTCAGTACGGTAAATGTTCACTTACCCGTCAAACCTTTCGTTAAACCCGTCGTAATTGCCTATCGCAGAGATAAGCATTATCGCTCTAAATGCGCTTGATAATTATTATCATTTACATAAGATAACCACAGGCTTAATAGAAGTAAGGGTTCAGAACATGCTGAACAGTGATGTGGTTGAGACCACCCGTCGCCCCGCGAGGAAGATCAAACTTTCCTTGATGGGCCCCGCATTCATAGCGGCTATCGGCTATATCGATCCCGGTAATTTTGCTACCAACATCCAGGCCGGCGCTTCTTTTGGTTACACCCTGTTGTGGGTGGTGGTGTGGGCCAACGTCATGGCGATGTTGATCCAGCTGTTGTCCGCAAAACTCGGTATTGCCACCGGTAAAAACCTGGCAGAGCACATTCGCGATCGTTTCCCGCGCCCGGCAGTTTGGGCCTATTGGGTTCAGGCTGAAATTATCGCCATGGCCACAGATTTGGCCGAATTTATCGGCGCTGCGATAGGTTTTAAACTGCTGCTGGGCGTCACGCTGCTGGAAGGGGCTATCCTGACCGGTATTGCGACCTTCCTGATCCTGATGCTGCAAAAACGTGGGCAGAAACCGCTGGAAATGGTGATCGGCGGTTTGCTGCTGTTTGTTGCCGCGGCTTATATGGTGGAACTGGTATTTTCGCAACCGCAGTTGGAGCCTTTTTTGAAAGGCATGGCAATACCGGATCTGCCGAACGGCGACGCGGTATTTTTGGCTGCCGGGGTGCTGGGCGCGACCATCATGCCGCACGTGATTTATCTGCATTCGTCATTAACCCAGACCGGCGGTGAGCATTCCAAAGCCGATCGCTACGCGGCCACCAAGTTTGACGTCGCCATTGCCATGACCATTGCCGGCTTTGTTAACCTGGCGATGATGGCTACCGCCGCTGCGGCCTTCCATTTTAACGGCCATAGCGGCATTGCCGATCTCGATCAGGCTTATCTGACGCTGCAGCCGCTATTGGGCCAGGCGGCAGCGACCATCTTCGGACTGAGCCTGGTCGCTGCCGGATTATCTTCCACCGTGGTCGGGACGCTAGCAGGGCAGGTCGTGATGCAGGGATTTGTGCACTTTTATATCCCGCTGTGGGTGCGTCGGGTGGTCACTATGCTGCCGTCGTTTATCGTCATTATGATGGGAATGGACGCTACGCGCATTCTGGTGCTGAGCCAGGTGTTGTTGAGTTTTGGTATAGCGCTGGCGCTGGTGCCGCTGCTGTCGTTCACCGGCAACCGCGAACTGATGGGGGAGATGGTCAATAGCCGCAGCATACAGGCGATAGGGAAAGTTATCGTGCTGGTGGTGGTTGGCTTGAACGGTTACCTGTTGGTCAGCAGCCTTTTCTGATCGGATGCCCAACGAAAGGCCGACATTGAGTCTAGTGCGGTTCAGTAAAGTTCGATATCAGCGGAAACCCGGGTCGCCCCGGGTATCTCGATCTGTTAAATGATGGGGATCAGGCGGGCTGACGGCCTTTGGCCGTCAATCATCGTGGTCATGGTGGCGATGATCGCGATCGTCATGACGTCGGCCTTTCCCGTGATGCTTCTCATGGTGCTTATAATAGTGCTTATCGTATTTACGATAGCGCCCTTCATGATAGTAATAATTCTTGCGCCAGTAATTGTTGTCGCGCCAGCGATAACCATCCCAGTTGTAGCCCCGACGATTGCGTTCACCCAGGTACCGACCCTGATGGCCCTGCCACCAGTCGCGGTCGCGCCAGTCATAACCGTCCCAGTAACGGCCGCGATTGTCTTGCTCGCCGATACGTAATGAGACGCCCGGCATCAGATCGATGCTCAGCCCTTCCGCCTGCGCAGGCGGCATGGCAGGCAACGTTGACACCACCAATAAGGCGGCCAATAACAGAGGTTTAAACATGAATGCTCCTTTCCGCCGTAGCGGCTTGGCCGGTTTTACAATTAATGAAGCGCGTTCATCAGTTTATAAAACAGCCTTATAGTTTTACCTGCAATATCGGCATATTAGCCTTTGTGGATAGGGTTGAATCTTAGCGGCATTCTTAAAAATGGGGCGGGAAGAGTGATTTAAGATTTGTCTGGCGCGGCAGGCGTTATCGCCGGCGGTAAACCGGCGATAGTTGTAAGCGATTACATTAATATCTGCTCGATCTGCTTGATTTCATCATCGCTAAAGGTGCGGTTAGCCAACATGCCGACGGCGTCTTCAATTTGGCTGGTCTTGCTGGCGCCAATCAGTGCCGAAGTGACGCGATCGCCACGCAATACCCAGGCCAGCGCCATTTGCGACAGCTTCTGTCCGCGCTGTTGCGCCAATGCATTCAGCCGGCGAATTTTTCCCAGTTTATCCTCGGTGAGCTGATCGGGTTGCAGGAACTGGCTGCCGCTGGCAGCGCGTGAATCCTGGGGGATGCCCTGCAGATAACGATCGGTCAACAGGCCGCCGGCCAGCGGTGAGAAGGCGATAGAACCCACGCCGTGCTCTTCCAGCGTATCCAGCAATTCTGGCTCCACCCAACGTTCGAACATGGAGTACTTCGGCTGATGGATCACGCAGGGCGTGCCGAGCTGCTGCAGAATGCTGAACGCCTGACGCGCACGGTCGGCAGGGTAGTTGGACAACCCGACGTACAGCGCCTTGCCCTGTCGCACCAGCAAATCCAGCGCGGCCATGGTTTCTTCCAGCGGCGTGTCCGGATCCGGACGATGGTGATAGAAGATGTCCACGTATTCCAGCCCCATGCGCTGCAGGCTTTGATTCAGGCTAGCGACCAGATACTTTTTCGAGCCCCAATCGCCATAAGGCCCGGGCCACATGGTGTAACCGGCCTTTGACGAGATGATCAGTTCATCACGCCAGGGCTGCAAATCCGCCGCGAGAATACGGCCAAAGTTTTCCTCGGCGGAGCCGGGCGGCGGGCCATAGTTGTTGGCCAGATCGAAATGGGTAATGCCGAGATCAAACGCGCAGTGGATCAGCTTGCGAGCGTTGTCATACAGCGTGACGTCACCAAAGTTATGCCATAAGCCAAGTGAAATGGCCGGGAGCTTTAGCCCACTGCGGCCGCAGCGACGGTATTCCATACTTTGATAGCGTGAAGAATCAGCCTGGTAGAGCATACGAACCCTTTTCAGCGGAGGTGAAATGAATTTTAGTGTATGCGCTTTCACCGCATTTGTCAGAGGCTGCGATCACGCTAAACAGCCTGTATATCAACATGGCTTATCAGAGCGGCCCAATGCCAGCCAATGGGGCAGGGATGTAACGCAGGGTTTCCAGTTACCTTTCAGACATAAAGTTCGAAATTTATACGATATCTTCGATACTTAATACTGAAAATCCTAACCCTTGGCAGGTGATGATCATGAATAAGAACTATACGGTGGCTGATTACCTACTCGATCGTTTAGCTCAGATCGGCATCCGGCACTTCTTTGGTGTGCCTGGGGACTATAACCTGCAGTTTCTTGACCACGTGATCGATCACCCGCAAATCACCTGGGTAGGGTGCGCTAATGAGCTCAATGCCGCCTATGCTGCTGACGGTTACGCGCGCTGTAAACCAGCCGCCGCCTTGTTGACGACTTTTGGCGTAGGTGAACTGAGCGCGGTCAACGGTATTGCCGGCAGCTATGCCGAATACCTGCCGGTGATCCACGTGGTGGGCGCCCCGGCTCTGCGTGCGCAACGGGCTGGAGAATTGTTGCATCACTCCCTGGGCGACGGGGATTTTGGTCACTTTGCCCGCATGGCGAAAGAGGTAACCGTGGCTCAGGCCAGCCTCACCGCCGATAACGCCGAGGGGGAAATAGATCGCCTGCTGACCACCGCGCTGTTCGAGCGTCGTCCGGTCTATCTGCTGTTGCCGAGCGACGTGGCTGAAGCGCCGCTGGTGTCAAAACCTGCCCCGTTAATGCTACGACAGGCCAATCTTTCCCAGGCATCACTACAAGCCTTCATCGCCGCCGCGCGAGAATTGCTGTTACCGGCCCGGCGGGTTTCTCTGCTGGCCGATTTTCTGGCCGAACGCTTTGGTGCCGAAAAGGTGCTGGAGCAGTGGATGAATGAGGTGGATATGCCGCATTCCACCTTGCTGCTTGGCAAGAGCGTGTTGGACGAAACTCATGCCTGCTTCACCGGGACCTACGTCGGTGCGGCCAGCGAGCCACAGGTGAAACAGCTGATTGAAAATGCCGACGTGATCATCAATGTTGGCGTACGTTTTACCGATACCATTAGCGCCGGATTCAGCCATCACCTTCCTGCAGAGAAGTGTATTGATCTGCAGCCCTTTGAAGCGCGTGTGGGGCAGCAGGTATTCAGCCAAATCCCGATGCGTGACGCGGTTATCGCGTTACACCAGTTAACTTTGTCGCTGGCAAACCAATGGCAACGGCCGGAGATTAAACGCTCGGCGTTGCCGGATCCGAACGGCAGTGGGCTGGATCAGCACGGTTTTTGGCAGCAGATACAGGGCTTTTTGCGGCCGGGCGATATCCTGCTCGCCGAGCAGGGATCCGCCTGTTTTGGTGCGGCAGCGCTGAACCTGCCGCAGTGCTGTCACTTCATCGTCCAGTCACTGTGGGGATCTATCGGTTATACACTGCCCGCGGCGTTCGGTGCACAGACGGCGGAGCCGGAGCGGCGAGTGGTGCTGCTGATCGGCGACGGGTCAGCACAGCTGACGGTGCAGGAATTGGGATCGATGTTGCGCGATGGGCTGAAGCCGGTGATTTTCCTGCTGAATAATGACGGATATACCATTGAACGGGCGATCCACGGCCCAAACCAGCGTTATAACGACATCGCCCATTGGAACTGGACTCAACTGCCGCAGGCGTTAGGCGCCGAGCGTCAAGTGAAAGCGTTACGCGTTACCGAACCGGAACAGCTGCGCCAGGCGCTGAGCGAAGTGGCCGACAGCCCACTGCTGGCCTTTGTCGAAGTGGTGCTGCCGAAGATGGACATTCCCGAACTGCTGCAAACTATCTCAAATGCCCTTCAGTCACGTAACGCGGCGGCCTGATCCTGTCAGCTTTCCAAAAGCCGCTCCAGCATCCAGTACCCCGCCGGTCCCGGCGGGGTCAGCTTAGACCAAGCCGCATCCACCGATATCAGCTTGGGCCAGCCGCGCGGGCGCAGTTCGGTGAGCCTGCTGTGACCGTATTGCTGCACCAGCCAGCGGGGCAGAACCGCCCAGCCAAACCCTTGTTCCGCCATTTCCAGCAACAGCAGATAGCTGGGGGCTGACCACACCAGGCCACCGGAGCGGGCGGTTTCGGCCCCGGTGTAGGTGTTCAGGATAAGTTGCCGCGTGCTGGACAGTTGTTCCGGCGTTGGCGAGGCAGTTTGCGCCAACGGGTGCGTATGTGCGACGAACAGTCCCATTTCCGTTTGTTCCGGTAGCCGTGCAACACCGATGTCCGGGGGATAGCTGGCCTGGACCTCAACCATACCGAGATGCGCACGGCCGCTTTGCAACAGGTCCAGTACGTCGCCGTCTTCGGCGATCATCCATTCCAGTTCGATATCCTGATAGCGCTGTTCGAACAGGTGCATCAGCCGGTCATGGTGCTTCGGCTGATAGGTATCGGAAAACACTATGCTTAAGCGCGGCTCTATATTGTCCGCCAGCCGAATGCTCAGGGCATCCAGCCGTTCGCTGGCCGCAAGGATCGCCTGCACATGGCCCAACACTTTGTGGCCGGCAGCGGTCAACACCGGCTGGCGGGCCTGGCGATCGAACAGGGTTAAGCCGAGGTCGGCTTCCAGATTGGCGATGGCGGTGCTGATGGTTGACTGGCTTTTGCGCAGCTTACGCGCCGCGGCGGAAAAAGAGCCCAGGGCGGCGGCTTCAACGAAGGCCAGCAAAGCTTCGGGGGAGTAGCGCATAATGTATCTACTTTATAGATGGAACCTATCTTTAATCTACCCAAAAACTCGATGATAATCACCTGGTTTTCGTAGGGGGCGAATAAACTCGCTCCTGGTAACGCGGGCGCGGCTTGCAGCGCCCCTACAAATTTATAAGGTAAAAAACAGGTGATGTATGCAACTGCAAAACAAGTCTTTCATTGAACGTATCGTCCACGCCGTTGGTTTTGAGGCTATCGCCGTGATGATTTGCGCCCCGCTGGGCGCCTGGCTGCTCAACCGTTCGATGGTGCAGATTGGTGCGTTGGCGGTGATGTTATCCACCGTCGCCATGGTTTGGAACATGATTTATAACACGGTATTTGACCGCCTGTGGCCGGTGAGCCGTGTGGCGCGTAACCTTAAAGTGCGGGTGTTTCACGCGCTGGGCTTTGAGGCAGGTTTTGTGCTGATCGGCGTACCGATTGCCGCCTGGATGCTGAGCATTTCTTTCGTTCAGGCCTTTATGCTGGAGATTGGTTTCTTCCTGTTCTTCCTGCCGTACACCATGCTCTATAACTGGGTGTACGACACGCTGCGTCAGCGCTGGTTCGAGGCGCGCCAGCCGGTGAGTTCAGGTGCGAAATAAACTGTCGTCAACGTTTTGATTCTCGGGTAATGTCGGAAACCACAGCAATGAAGTTAAGGAGGAAATAATGAAAGTATTGGGACTGCTGGGCGGCATGAGCTGGGAATCGACCATTCCTTATTACCGCACGATCAATGAACAGGTTAAGCAACGGCTGGGCGGTCTGCATTCGGCTAAAATCGTGCTCTACAGCGTCGACTTTCACGAGGTGGAACGCCTGCAGCATCAGGGCGACTGGGACGGTGCAGGGCGCTTGTTGGCCGACGCGGCGACCTCGTTACGGGCCGCCGGTGCGCAGGCCATCGTCATTTGCACCAACACCATGCACAAGGTGGCGGATGCGGTCGAACAGGCCAGCGGTTTACCGCTGATCCACATCGCTGACGCTACCGCGCTGCAGGTGCGCCAACAGAATATTCGTCGCGTTGGGCTGCTCGGTACGCGCTTTACCATGGAGCAAGAGTTCTACCGTGGGCGACTACAGGAAAAGCACGGCATCGAGGTGGTCACTCCCGTAGCCGCCGATCGTGACATTGTGCACCGCATTATTTATGAAGAGCTGTGCCTGGGTAAAATCCGCGATGCGTCGCGCGACGAGTATCGCCGCATTATCGGTGATCTGGAGCAGCAGGGGGCTCAGGGCATTATTTTCGGCTGTACCGAAATTGGCCTGCTGGTCAGCGCGCAAGATGCGTCAGTGCCGGTATTCGACACCACCGAAATCCATGCGCGCGCCGCAGCGGAATTCGCGCTGGCTTAATCTTCGCGCGGGGGGAGTTGTTTGCCCTTGCCCACCAGCATCAGCGGTTTGCCCGCCAGCACCAGCCAGGCGGGCAGCATCACGATGCACAGCACCGGCAGCAGGTGCAGCTCCGGCACCACCGCAACGGTCATAAACAGGCTGAGCCAGCCGTCACGCGTGACCACCAGCACCAACCCCATAATGGCGCAGGAAACGGTAATGGCCGCCGGCACGGCCGGAACGTGCTGATGCAGCATCAGCCCCAAGGCTACGCCGACAAACACCGCCGGGAAGATGCGACCGCCGCGAAAGCCGCTGGCGGCCGCGATCACTAGCGCCGCCAGTTTAGTCAGCGTAATCAGCATCAGCTCCGTGACAGAGAAATTTTCTCCGATTGCCAGCTGCTTCATTTCATCCAGCCCTTTAAACAGCGTGATTTCGCCGCCGATCAGCGCCAGCAGGCCGAGCGCGAAGCCGCCTAAGCCCAGCATCAGCACCGGATTTTTCATCGAGTGGAACAGGCGATGGACGTGCGGAAAGCTCCACACGGCTACCATGCCCAGCGCGATGGCGATCAGGGCGACGATCGAGCCGCTGAGAATATCAGCCAGTCGGGTTGCGGCATAGGCATCAATTTGCAGTGAGAAATTAGGGGTGAAAAATAGCTGGGTGGTGACCGCCCCCGCCGCTGCCGCCATCAACGGGGCAAATAGCCTGTCCCACAAGGGAACGTCATTATTGCCCGCCAGGGTTTGCGAAAAGATCAGCGCTGCGGCGACCGGGGTGCCAAACAGCGCGCCGATGGTGCCGGCCGCCGCGAGAATAATCCAGTCCATGCGCGGCACCTTCGGCAGCAAACGCGAACCCGCCGCCACCACCAGCGCAATATTGATGGCGGTGATCGGATTTTCCGGTCCCAGACTGACGCCGCCCGCCAGGCCAATAATCAACGCCAGCCCCAGTCCGGGGACGGCAGAAAGTGGCAGCGGCATGCCGATCAACGACTCGGTCGCCGGATCCGGCCCTGCGTGGCCAGGCAGGTAGCGGATAATCAGCCCGACGGCGACGCCGGTCAGTGTCAACATGCCGATTAACCACCAGGGGGAATGCGTATCGATATTCAACGCCGCGGGAACCTTGCTCCAAAGCAGCCGTTGCAGCGCCTCGGCGAACTTCATCACCAGAATGAGCACCAGGCTTGAGGCAGAACCGATAACGAGAGCAGGCAGAGCGAAGGCCAACATGGCATTGGCGCGCGGGTGCAACATGCGGGGATCCCTTGTCAATTGCCCTCTGGCTGGCAGGGCGAATGGGTGATTGGGTTGTCGCGCCAGCTTGCCAGACAATCGGCAAGAGGGCACGCAAAGAAATTTCCGGACTGGCCAGGTTCAATGGGGAGTAATAGTGCCTTTCAGTTATGACGGTTAACAGCCATTGCGCCACGTTTTTTGCCGCAATTTGTTTCAAATCGCCCTGAACGGATCGGGCTGAAACGTTTTTTGTGATCTGGATCGCTAATGGACGGCCGCGCGGAGGATGGTGATTGTTGTTTTTGCGGCGGGATTTTACAGTGTGAGCAGCTTTCTATTATTCATTTTGCGGAGAAGATACTGATGACCTATGCCCTCGTAGGTGATGTAGGCGGCACCAATGCCCGCCTGGCGTTGTGCACTGTGGCGACGGGTGAAATTACCCAGGCGAAAACCTATTCCGGCCTGGAGTTTGACAGTCTGGAGGCGGTGATCCGCCAATATTTGCAGGAGCATGATATTCAGGTGCAGGATGCCTGTATCGCGATTGCCTGCCCGGTCACCGAAGACTGGGTTGCCATGACCAATCACACCTGGGCGTTTTCGATTAAAGAGATGAAGGCCAATCTGGGGCTGAGCCATCTGGAAGTGATTAACGATTTCACCGCCGTGTCGATGGCGATCCCGATGCTGTCGCAAGACGACGTATTGCAGTTCGGCGGCGGCAACGCGCAAAAAGACAAACCTATTGCGGTATACGGTGCCGGAACCGGTCTGGGGGTGGCGCATCTGGTGCACGTTAACCGCCGCTGGGTAAGCCTGCCGGGAGAGGGCGGCCATGTGGACTTCGCGCCGAACAGCGAAGAAGAGGACATCATTCTGGAGGTGTTGCGCGCCGAAGTGGGTCATGTCTCCGCCGAACGCGTCCTGTCCGGTCCGGGCCTGGTCAATCTTTACCGCGCAATCGTCAAGTCGGATAACCGCCTGCCGGAAAAGCTGGAGCCGAAGGACATTACCGAGCGCGCGTTGGCCGACAGCTGTATCGATTGCCGCCGTGCCCTGTCGTTGTTCTGCGTCATTCTGGGCCGTTTCGGCGGCAATCTGGCGTTGAACCTGGGCACCTTTGGCGGCGTTTACATCGCCGGGGGGATTGTGCCGCGCTTTATGGAATTCTTTAAAGCTTCAGGTTTCCGTGCGGCGTTCGAGGATAAAGGGCGTTTCAAAGATTACGTACGCGAGATCCCGGTATTCATGATCACCCATGGGCAGCCGGGCCTGCTGGGTGCCGGTGCCCACCTGCGCCAAACGCTGGGGATGCATCTGTAACCTGATGCCGGCAAAGCAGCATATCGCTGTTTTGCCGGACTGTTTTTACTCAAGATAATCGAAGGTTTTGCGGCAATTACTTTATTGGTAAGGGGCGGAACATGCCTGGAGAAATTAACTGGCATGTGTATGCGACGACCCTAAAAAATTAAATGGAGTGTGCAGTTTCCTGATACTTAGTGATATGAAGTGGTGGATCACCTAATACAGGCTGGAGATATAAGAATTCACGGGATCAGGTAATAAGTCTTGTGGATGGTCTCCCCCAAATGTTGCCCATTTGCTTTTCCCGCTAATAATTGCAGAGGCAACTCGCGCATTTGACTCAGCGTTGTATATAGTAATTTTTACTTCTATTTTGTCAGGTATGCCTGACCATTCAGTGGCTCTATCTTCCCAGTGCAATATCTGTGGGATTACATAATACCCACGACTAACCATGTGGTGTTCTCTCAGGCAAGAGGCGTTCTCACAGTCTGCAAAAATACTCACGTTATCTGAATGTCGCAAAAAAGCGGCTTTAATAGCTGTTGCTGTAGCATTACCTGAACCTGCATAAGTATGTGTTTCATAAAAACCATCAGCAGGTTTAGCTATGGCTATAGGGACATCTTTAATTAAAAGCTCTGTGTTTTCTTGAACGTTATTTGTGTTGTATTTTGCTGAGCAACCTGTTAGCAATAACATTGCAGAAGAAAACAGTAGTAAATTTTTCACTTACTTAACCTCATTATTAGAATCAGGTAATCATAGCAAATTTTTACAAACTCGGAGAAATATAATTATTTTTTCTAAATGTTATTTT
>NZ_JACJFQ010000024.1:0-81129 GCF_014164835.1 Serratia sp. OS31
GCTGGGCGACTGGTTCTCGTTAGAGGAGTCGTTGTTCCCGGTCAGTGGAGGCGCATTATAGGGAGTTCTCAGAAGGCCGCAACCCCTAAATGCAAAAAACTTTTCAAGCGCTCAAATAACCATCAATAAAGCTATTTTAGGATATTTATTAGACGAAATTACGGGGTTTTAGCGCCATTTCCAGGGCAAACAGCTTGAACCTATCGAAAGCAGATAAAAAAAGGGAGCGGTCACCCGCTCCCTTCATGACTATATAGTCGTTACTGTTTGGCAACGATATGCTCGTCTTCCACATCCAGCGTCACCGGTATACCCGGAATCAGCTTGCCGGAAAGGATTTGCTGCGCCAACGGGTTTTCGATCTCCTGCTGAATAGCGCGTTTCAACGGACGAGCCCCATATACAGGATCGAAACCGGTCTTGCCCAACAGCTCCAACGCAGGTTCGGTCATAGTCACTTCGTAACCACGCTCTTCCAAACGTTTGTACAGACGCGCCAACTGAATCTTGGCGATCTCAGCGATGTGTTTCTGGCCGAGCGGGTGGAACACTACCACCTCATCTATACGGTTGATGAATTCCGGACGGAAGTGGTGTGTGACCATTTCCATTACCGACTCTTTCATCTGCGTATAGTTCATCTGACCAAAGTGCTCCTGGATCAGATCAGACCCCAGATTGGAAGTCATGATCACCACAGTATTACGGAAATCGACGGTACGACCCTGGCCATCGGTCAGACGACCGTCATCCAATACCTGCAGCAGGATGTTGAACACATCCGGGTGTGCTTTCTCCACTTCATCCAGCAGGATCACTGAATAAGGTCTGCGACGCACCGCTTCGGTCAGATAACCGCCCTCTTCATAACCGACATAGCCTGGAGGCGCGCCCACCAGCCGCGATACCGAATGTTTCTCCATAAACTCGGACATGTCGATACGCACCATAGCGTCGTCGCTGTCGAACAGGAACGAAGCCAGCGCTTTACACAGTTCGGTTTTACCTACCCCGGTCGGACCGAGGAACAGGAACGAACCGATAGGCCGGTTTGGATCTGACAGCCCGGCACGGCTACGACGGATCGCGTTGGATACCGCGCTCACCGCTTCGTTCTGGCCAATGACTCGCGAATGCAGCTCTTGTTCCAGACGTAACAGCTTATCCCGTTCGCCTTCCAGCATTCTGGCGACAGGAATACCAGTAGCACGAGCCAGCACTTCCGCGATTTCTGCGTCGGTCACCCGGTTACGCAGCAGCTTCATGGTCTTGCCTTCGGCCAGCGTGGCGGCGGCAAGCTGTTTTTCCAGCTCTGGGATCTTGCCGTACTGCAGCTCCGACATCCGCCCCAGGTCACCAACGCGACGCGCCTGCTCCAGGCTGATTTTGGCCTGCTCAAGATCCGCTTTAATATTTTGCGTGCCGGAGAGCGAAGCTTTTTCCGCTTTCCACTCTTCTTCCAGCTCTGAATATTCGCGTTCTTTCTGCTCCAGCTCACCGCTGAGCATTTCCAGGCGTTTCTTGCTGGCGTCGTCCGACTCTTTGCTCAACGCCTGCTGCTCCAGCTTGAGCTGAATAATGCGACGCTCAAGGCGATCGAGTGATTCCGGTTTGGAGTCCATCTGCATGCGAATGCTGGACGCCGCCTCATCAATCAGGTCAATGGCCTTATCCGGCAACTGACGATCGGAAATGTAGCGGTGCGACAGCGTCGCCGCAGCAACGATTGCCGGGTCGGTGATCTGCACGTGGTGATGCAGTTCATAACGCTCTTTCAAACCGCGCAAGATAGCGATGGTGTCTTCAACACTGGGTTCCGCCACAAACACTTTCTGGAAACGACGTTCAAGCGCCGCGTCCTTCTCTATATATTGTCGATATTCATCCAGTGTTGTCGCACCGACGCAGTGCAGCTCACCGCGAGCCAACGCCGGTTTCAACATATTGCCGGCATCCATGGCGCCATCGGCTTTACCCGCGCCTACCATAGTGTGCAGCTCATCTATAAACAGGATGACGCTGCCTTCCTGCTTGGACAGATCGCTCAATACGGCTTTCAGACGTTCTTCGAACTCACCGCGATATTTAGCACCGGCGATTAACGCCCCCATATCAAGGGACAACACGCGTTTATGTTTCAGGCCTTCCGGTACTTCACCATTAATAATGCGCTGCGCCAGACCTTCGACGATGGCGGTTTTACCCACACCAGGTTCGCCGATCAACACCGGGTTGTTTTTGGTACGACGTTGCAGCACCTGAATGGTACGGCGGATCTCTTCGTCACGGCCGATAACCGGGTCCAGTTTGCCCTGTTCAGCACGTTCGGTCAGATCGATAGTGTATTTCTTCAACGCCTGACGTTGGTCTTCAGCACCTTGATCTTCCACGCTATCACCGCCTCGCATTTGCTCAATGGCCTTACTGATTTTATCGGTCGTCGCCCCTGCGGCCTTCAGCAGATCGGTCAGGTTGCCGCGATCTTCAAGCACCGCCAGAACAAAGAGTTCGGATGAAATAAACTTGTCCGCCCGCTTTTGTGCCAGCTTGTCGCACAAATTCAGCACGCGCACCAGCTCATGGGACGGTTGAACGTCGCCACCGGTACCTTCAACTTGAGGCAGACGAGACAAGGCCTGCTCGATCTCGGTGCGCACGCGCCCGGCATCGATACCGGCAGAAGTTAATAATGGGCGAACCGTGCCCCCATCCTGATTGAGCAGAGCGCTCATCAGATGTAACGGTTCAATAAATTGGTTGTCGCGCCCAAGGGCTAAAGATTGGGCATCGGCGAGGGCAAGCTGGAATTTGTTGGTAAGACGATCCAGACGCATAACACCTCCAAGATTGGTCGAAATTGCTACTGGAGATTAAATGAGGTCATCCCTCAAATTTTCAAGGTTATTTCGACTGTATATTTTCGGTACTACATCATGCGCCGTTGGACCGTCCTAATTCAATAGGTTATATCAGCCAGATTAAACTTGCCAGACGTCCGGTTATTCCATCGCGTCGATAGGAGAAAAAATGACTGATTTCGCTCACCGTACAACGGTCGCCGCCGTAGATGGCGTGGACCCCTGCGCGCTGTAGACGCTGGCGAGCCAGTAAATAGATATCTGCGAGGTATTTATCGCCACGGGGCATAAAAGCCAGCTCAGCGGCGGCATCGACGGCAATAAATGCCGCACGGACTTCCGGCCCCACCTCAAATTGCTGCGGGCCGATCGCCGGGCCAAGCCAAACGCTGATGTCTGCAGGCTGAGCGGAAAACGCGGCTAAAGTCTGCCCGAGCACGCCGTTACACAACCCACGCCAACCGGCATGGGCTGCTGCTACTTCATCACCAGACTGCGAGCAGAATAAAACCGGCAAGCAGTCTGCTGTCATTACCGCACACACCTGCCCTGGCACATTGCTGTAAACCGCATCCGCTTGCAGATCGGCAGGCGTTTGCCCATCCAGCCGAACTACGCGCGTGCCATGCACTTGCTCCAGCCAAACCGGCATCTGCGGCAGGTTCGCCGCCGCGACCAGGCGTTGACGGTTATCCGCCACGGCCTGAGCCTCGTCACCCACGTGAGTGCCGAGATTGAGCGAACCGTACGGCGGCAGGCTAACGCCACCATTACGGGTGGTGCTGCAGGCTTTAACTCCAGCAGGCAGTGGCCAATCGGGCAGGATAAGCGAATCCATTACCAGTTCATCTGATCTTTGAATTCTTCGGTATCAAGCTTCAGCGCGTTAATCAGATCGACCATATCCTGCGGCAGCGGCGCATGCCACTCCATCTGGATACCGCTGATGGGATGATATAAACGCAGCATGGTGGCGTGCAGAGCCTGGCGATCAAAACCGCGCAGCGTAGCAATGAATGCCTCCGAAGCCCCTTTTGGCGGGCGTGGACGGCCACCGTATAGCTGATCCCCCACCAGCGGGTGGTTAATATGCGACATATGCACACGGATCTGGTGAGTACGGCCGGTTTCCAGACGCAAGCGCAGACGGGTATGCGCGCGGAAGTGCTCCATAATGCGGTAATGCGTCACCGCCGGTTTCCCCATCGGGTGCACCGCCATATGGGTACGCTTGGTCGAATGGCGCGAAATCGGCTCTTCGACAGTCCCGCCGGCGGTCATGGTGCCAATGGCGACAGCTTCATATTCGCGGGTGATTTCGCGTGCCTGCAGCGCTTCTACCAACCGGGTTTGCGCCGGAACGGTTTTCGCCACCACCATCAGACCGGTGGTGTCCTTATCCAAACGGTGCACGATGCCGGCACGCGGGACGTCGGCAATTTCAGGATAGTAATGCAGTAGCGCATTGAGCACCGTGCCGTCCGGGTTACCGGCGCCAGGATGCACAACCAGGTCGCGCGGCTTGTTGATGACCAGAATGTCGCTGTCTTCGTAGACGATATTCAGCGCGATGTCCTGCGGTTCCCAACGGGCCTCTTCTTCTATCTGTGCATCAATGGCGACCGTCTCTCCCCCCAGCACCTTCTCTTTCGGTTTGTTTATCGTTTTGCCATTGACCTGCACCCGATCGTCCAGGATCCAATCTTTTATGCGAGATCGTGAATAATCAGGGAACAATTCGGCCAAAGCCTGATCTAAACGTTGTCCGAGTTGAGATTCGGCCACCGTTGCGGTGAGTTGTACTTGTTGTGCCATATGCAGCTTCTTCGTTAACGTTGGGTTTTCACGGCGATGCCGTTTAATATAATGTGCTATTGTAACTGGTCTTTGTCGGGAGCTTAACGGACAGTCTCCCGGAATAACACCCTGAGGATAATCAAAACGTCATGACGCGTATGAAATATCTGGTGGCGGCAGCCACGTTGAGCCTGGCGCTGGCAGGTTGCTCCACATCCAAGGATGCGGTTCCCGACAACCCGCCTTCGGAAATCTATGCTACTGCCCAGCAAAAACTGCAGGACGGTAACTTTAAGGGCGCGATTACGCAACTCGAAGCGTTAGATAACCGCTATCCTTTCGGACCTTACTCTCAGCAGGTACAGTTGGATCTGATTTATGCCTACTATAAATCTGCCGATTTACCTATGGCTCAGGCATCTATCGATCGTTTCATGCGTCTGAACCCAACGCACCCAAACATCGACTACGTGATGTATATGCGTGGCCTGACCGATATGGCGTTGGATGACAGTGCACTGCAAGGCTTCTTCGGGGTCGATCGATCAGACCGCGATCCACAGCATGCCCGCGCTGCATTTCGCGATTTCAGCCAGCTGATTCAGCAGTACCCGAACAGCCAGTATGTTACCGATGCCAACAAGCGTTTGGTGTATCTGAAAGACCGCCTGGCCAAGTATGAGCTTTCGGTGGTGGAATACTACACTAAACGCGGTGCCTACGTCGCGGTCGTTAATCGTGCCGAACAGATGCTGCGTGAATTCCCTGATACTCAAGCGACGCGCGATGCGCTGCCGCTGATGGAAAATGCGTACAAGCAGCTGCAACTGAACGGCCAGGCCGACAAAGTGGCCAAAGTGATTAGCGCCAACCCGGCTTAGTCTGGTGAGTAGCGGCAGAAAAACAAAACGGCAGCTTCGGCTGCCGTTTTTATTGGCTGAGCATCTAGCCAACGCTGGATAAATACACAAGCAAAAACACGATGTTAGCAAGATTGCGACACCGCTTATCCTTTCAATAATGCGCGTTCCGATGCCAAGACTCAAGCGTTAGATGACCATTTCAAATGCTGAATCACAGATTGAACTAACTTTGCAAAAAGTGACAAAAAAACGTGATTTTCATCACGCATTTAAGCAAAAAGCGGGGTATGCTGGACTCATCCAAGACGGAAAGACAGAGAGGTAAGTTATATGACATTGAACATTACCAGCAAACAAATGGATATCACTCCCGCAATCCGCAGTCACGTCGAAGACCGTCTCACCAAACTGGAAAAATGGCAGGCCCAACTGATTAACCCACATATCGTCTTATCCAAAGAACCGAAAGGGTTTGTTGCCGATGCCACCATTACTACCCCTAACGGCCCGCTGGTCGCCAGCGCAAAACATGAAGACATGTACACCGCCGTTAATGAGCTGATCGCCAAGCTGGAGCGTCAGTTGAATAAGGTGCAGCACAAAGGCGAAGCTCGCCGTGCCGCCGCCAGCGTGAAGGACATCGTTCCGGAAGTGGAGCCGGAACAGGAATAACCGTTTAGCGGCTGTTTCGCATCAAACGCGCCTGAGGGCGCGTTTTTTGTCTGGTTTTTTTATTGACGGGATAAAAGCCTGCGGTTACTTTAAAACCTGTCTCATACACTTTGGATAGCACATGGCCCGTAAACCGTTTTTCTTCGCATTCTTTTTTACCTTCCCCTGATTGGGAGGCGTTTCGTCGTGTGATAAAGAATGCGAAGACGAACAGCAAAGCCTCCTGAAACCAGGGGGCTTTTTTTATGGCTATTTTACGACGTATAAAAAATAAGGCAGAAGCTGATTATGACCGACAACCCGTTACTCGTGCTGCGCAAACGCATCAGCGCATTGGATCTGAAACTGCTGTCTTTACTGGCAGAACGCCGTGAGCTGGCGGTAGAAGTAGGAAAAACCAAGCTTCACTCCCATCGGCCAATCCGTGATAAAGAGCGCGAGCGGGATCTGCTGGATGCACTGATCGCCGCAGCCAAACCCTACGATCTGGACGGATTTTACGTCACCCGTCTGTTCCAACTGATTATCGAAGACTCCGTGCTGACTCAGCAGGCACTGCTGCAGCACCAGCTCAACCAAATCAGCCAGCATTCTGCCCGCATCGCTTTCCTTGGCCCGAAAGGCTCTTATTCGCACCTGGCTGCCCGCCAATACGCCGCTCGTCATTTCGATCAGTTGATCGAGTGCGGTTGCCAGAAATTCCAGGATATCTTCACTCAGGTCGAAACCGGCCAGGCGGATTACGCCATCCTGCCAATCGAAAACACCAGCTCCGGCTCAATTAATGACGTTTACGACCTGCTGCAACACACCAGCCTGTCGATCGTCGGCGAACTGACCAACCCTATCGATCACTGTGTGCTGATCGCCAGTGATACCGACCTTGCTCAGATCGAAACCGTCTATAGTCACCCGCAACCTTTCCAGCAGTGCAGCCAGTTCATTAATCGCTACCCGCACTGGAAAATCGAATACTGTGAAAGCACCGCTGCGGCAATGGAAAAAGTGGCAAAGTTGAACTCACCAAAAGCGGCGGCGCTGGGCAGCGAAGCCGGCGGCGCACTCTATGGCCTACAGGTACTGGAACATAACCTGGCCAATCAGCAGCAGAACATTACCCGCTTCATCGTATTGGCACGAAAGGCTATCGAAGTTTCTGAGCAGGTGCCGGCTAAAACCACGCTGATTATGGCCACCGGCCAGCAGTCGGGTGCCTTGGTGGAAGCACTGCTGGTACTGCGCGACAACGGCATCATCATGACCAAGCTGGAATCTCGCCCGATTAACGGTAACCCGTGGGAAGAAATGTTTTATATCGATGTGCAGGCTAACCTGCGTTCTGAAGCGATGCAGAAGGCACTGAGAGATCTGACGCCTATCACCCGCTCGCTGAAGGTTCTGGGATGTTACCCAAGCGACACCGTGGTACCGGTTAACCCGTCCTGAACGCAATAAAAAAGGGTTCGGCATGACCGAACCCTTAACATTATTGCCGGCTGTCGTTCGCCTGACGTAGCAGCGAGCGGCTTTCCACCAGGAAACGCTGCGCATAGTCACCAAACCAATGCTCGACCTTCTGGAAGCTCTGGATAAACGCCTGTTTATCGCCCTGCTCCAACAGTTTTATTGCTTCGCCAAACCGCTGGTAGTAACGCTTGATCAGCGCAATGTTCTCTTCAGAAGACATAATGATATCCGCGTACAACTGCGGGTCTTGAGCAAACAGCCGCCCGACCATCGCCAACTCCAACCGATAGATCGGGGAAGATAGTGCCAGCAATTGCTCCAACTGCACGTTTTCTTCCGCCAGATGCAAGCCATAGGCAAAGGTCGCGAAGTGGCGTAACGCCTGAATAAACGCCATGTTCTGATCGTGCTCAACTGCGCTGATGCGGTGCAAACGCGCACCCCATACCTGCAGCTGTTCGAGCAACCATTGGTAGGCTTGCGGCTCGCGGCCATCGCAATAGACCACCACCTGCTTGGCCACGCTGCCTACGTCTGGGCCAAACATGGGATGCAACCCCACCACGGGGCCGCTGTGCGCCGCCAGCATGGCATTCAACGGGCGATTTTTTACCGAGGCCAGATCAACCAAAATACAGTCGGCAGGCAATGGCGGTAACCGCTCAATCACCTGTTCGGTCACGTGAATAGGCACGCTGACAATGACCATACCGGCATCGGCCAGCAGCGTATCAGCCTGAGCCCAGTCTTCCTGGTCCAACACTTTGACCTGGTAACCGGACAGCGTCAGCAAGCGATTAAACAACCGCCCCATTTGACCGTTGCCGCCGATAATCACGATTGGGCGCAGTTGCGGATGTAGCGTTTTAAAGCCTTTGTCATTCTCGCTGACGTAAGACTCGCGCATCACCCTGCGCAGCACGTCCTCAATCAGATCGGGCGGCACGCCAAGGTTTTCAGCTTCTTTGCGCCGCGAGGCCAGCATAGCCGCCTCACGCTCGGGAACATACACCGGCAAGCCATGGTGGCTTTTAACCTCTCCTACTTCCGCCACCAGGTGCAGGCGTTTCGCCAGCAGCTCCAGTAGCGCCTTATCCACTTCGTCGATTTGATCGCGCAACGCGGTCAGTTCAGCCACCATAACTTACTACTCTCCAGTGCGTGCCGTCAGCGCGGCGCCGAGTTCCTGGTGCATATGGCGCAACAGCGTCTCTGTACTTTCCCAGTTAATGCAGGCGTCGGTCACAGAAACACCGTAGCGCATATCTGCACGCGGCTGCTCAGACGACTGGCTGCCTTCGTGCAGGTGGCTTTCCAGCATGATGCCGGTGATCGAGCGGTTACCCGCCTTGATCTGCTCTACCATGGACTCGGCAACCGCCGGTTGACGGCGATAGTCTTTATTCGAGTTGCCATGGCTGCAATCTATCATCAAGGACGGGTGGAGTCCCGCATCCAGCATCTGTTTTTCACAGGCCGCTACGTCTTCGGCACTGTAGTTCGGTGTTTTCCCGCCGCGCAGGATCACGTGGCCATCCGGGTTACCTTGCGTCTGCAGCAGGCACACTTGCCCCGCCTGATTTATGCCGACAAAGCGGTGTGGCATTGCCGCGGCGCGCATGGCATTGATCGCCGTGCCCAGGCTGCCGTCGGTACCGTTCTTAAACCCGACCGGCATTGACAGCCCTGAAGCCATCTCACGGTGAGTTTGTGATTCCGTCGTACGGGCCCCAATGGCTGACCAACTGAACAAATCGCCCAGGTATTGCGGGCTGTTCGGATCCAACGCTTCGGTTGCCAACGGCAAGCCCATACCAACCAGGTCCAGCAGCAGGCGACGCGCAATGTGCAGACCGGCTTCAACGTCAAACGAACCGTCCATGTACGGGTCGTTAATCAGGCCTTTCCAACCGACGGTGGTACGAGGTTTTTCAAAATAGACACGCATAACGATATACAGCTGATCGCTCAATTCAGCCGACAGGGTTTTCAAATGACGGGCATAATCCAGTGCCGCATCCGGGTCATGAATAGAACAAGGTCCGCACACCACCAGCAGGCGATGATCGCGCCCCTGCAGAATATCGGCGATGGTTTTGCGTGCAGTGGCGATTTCATTCTCGTCGCTGGCACTAAGCGGGAACTGGTTCTTCAGCTCTTCCGGAGTAATCAGAATCTGTTCTGCACTGATATGAACGTTATTGAGCGCGTCTTTTTGCATGATGCTATTCCTGTCGTTTGCCGTTATGCGTAAGCGTTGATAGAACATTGAGCGTTTCAGGTTCTAACCCTACCACGAAATGTAAAGATTTCAATCCATTTACTGTAAATAAAAAATTACCGCTAATAAAAAGCGCTAAAGACGTCATAAAAACAATAAATATAACAAATTAAGATAATGATTATTAATGACTTTTTAGGCAATAGCCCCTTAAAGTTCTTTGTATACACTAAGATCCTAAAACTCGACACAAACGTAAACAATTCGATACACCACAAACTCAATAACCCACGTGTCCATCCACCGAACGTGCACAAAGCCTAAGGTTTACGTTTTCCCCCGCAGAGAACCTTAACGGGTAAATCAAATTACCTAAAAATTAAACAACTGAAATACAAATAACAAACAATTAACCGGGGATTTATTTTCAATTACTTTCATCTGTAAATTTCAATACGAAAAGATGAGTAAAACCATTGAATAAATATTGCGTAACCTCACAGTTATCACGCGAAAAATAAATAATTATGGTCTTATTCGTTCGCACCTCTTTAGGGGTAATCTGCGTAGACAGAGCCCGTGTCACCTGCATTGAGAATGTATGAGCGTCAGCAGCTTTTCATTTCTTGACAAGGGACTATCATGATCACTTTGCAGTTCTCCATTATTATAATCTGTTTATTAGTTGGCACTCGGTTTGGCGGTATGGGGCTGGGCCTAATAAGCGGCATTGGCTTATTCCTGTTGTGTTTTATATTCGGCCTGGAGCCAGGTAAACCTCCCGTTGAGGTTATGCTCACTATTCTTGCCGTGATAGGTTGCGCTTCGGTGTTGCAAACTGCCGGTGGTTTGAACGTGATGATGCAATATGCAGAGCGACTACTGCGCCGCCACCCTCAGCACATCACGCTGCTTGCCCCTTTCACCACCTGGACTCTGACCTTCCTGTGCGGTACGGGCCATGTGGTGTACACCATGTTCCCGATCATTTCCGATATCGCCATCAAAAAAGGGATCCGCCCAGAACGCCCAATGGCCGTGGCTTCCGTCGCCTCTCAAATGGCCATCACAGCCTCGCCAGTTTCCGTGGCCGTAGTCTCCCTGGTTTCAATCATTGCCGCAGGACATGGGATTGGCAAAGCTTACACGCTGGTAGAGATTCTTGCCGTTTCGATCCCGGCTTCATTAGTCGGGGTATTAATGGCGGCCTTATGGAGCCTGCGTCGCGGTAAAGATCTGGATAAGGACGCTGAATTCCAGGAGAAAATCAAAGATCCAGAGCAACGAGCCTATATTTTTGGCAGCACCGAAACGCTGCTCAACCAGAGATTCCCCAAGCAGGCTTACTGGTCCACAGCGATCTTCTTTGCGGCCATCGCCATCGTCGTACTTTTGGGGGCCTTCGCTGACTTACGCCCTTCCTTTGCAAACGCCAAAGGGGTACTGAAACCGCTGTCGATGAATCTGGTGATCCAGATGATGATGCTGATAGCCGGCGCCGTTATTCTGATGGGCTGCAAAGTCAAACCCGGCGATATCGCCAACGGCGCGGTTTTCAAAGCCGGTATGGTCGCCATTTTTTCCGTGTTCGGCGTGGCGTGGATGAGTGACACCTTCTTCCAGGCACATATGGGAGACTTAAAGCTGCTGTTGGAGGATGTGGTCAAAAGCCAGCCATGGACTTACGCGATCGTTCTGTTTCTGGTTTCCAAGCTGGTTAACAGCCAGGCGGCTGCGCTCACCGCCATTGCCCCAATGGCTCTGCAGCTGGGTGTCGACCCCAAAATGCTGCTGGCTTTCTTCCCGGCCGCGTACGGTTACTTCGTCTTGCCCACTTACCCAAGCGATTTGGCCTGTATCGGTTTTGACCGCTCCGGAACAACGCGCATCGGCAAATTCATCATCAACCACAGCTTTATTATTCCAGGCCTGATCGGCGTGCTGTGTTCCTGCATCACCGGGTATCTTCTGGTCACCACCTTCCTGTAATCACTTTCTGGGCGGCGACGGGATCCTGTCGTTGTCGCCAACACCATTATCCCTGCAAATAATAATGGCAATCAGTATTTTATGCCGTTAACAGCGTTAAAAGTCAGTAGAAGAAAAGTGAATAAGTGAGGACAAAAAATTAAAAACTTAAGCTAATAGTCGCTATTTTGGTCGCAATGGCGAACCGATATAATGTGACCGAAATCACTTATAACCACTCTTAACAACTGGATCAAAAATGCTCTCTTTACGCGCTCGCCGCGCTATTCCGCTGTTCATTAGCTGCTTAACGACTTTCACCAGTGTTTCAGCCCTTGCCGACAATACGCTTTTCACCGCGATGGACGATCCGGCCACCGCCAAAAAACCGTTTGAAGGCAACGTCCAGGCCGGTTACAACTCGCAGTCAGGCAACTCACAAAGCTCTACCCTGTTGGCCAATACCAGCATGACCTGGTTCAACAGCGACGCCGCCTACAGCCTTTGGGGAGCGGCCAATAACACCACATCCTCCAACGTGCGCTCGTCGGAGAAGTATCAGGCCGGCGGCCGTACTCGTTATAATCTGTCCGACCGCAACTACCTGTTCGGTCAGGCAAGTTGGCTGAGCGACCGCTTCAACGGCTATGATTCCCGTTCCACGCTGACCGGCGGTTACGGTCGCCAAATCCTTAATGGGCCACTGAGCGATCTGCGAGTTGAATTCGGTCCGGGCGTACGTCACGACGAATACCATGGCGGCGGGCGTTCAACCAAAGCACTGGCTTACGGCGCAGCCAACTATTCATACCAGTTGACCGACAACACCAAGTTCTCCGAAGGCGTTTCCGCTCTGGCGAACGAAGAAACTACGCTGAACTCCGAAACCGCACTCAGCGTCGCCATCAATGAGAAGTTCGCGCTGCGTCTGGCTTACACCGTGACATACAACAGCAAGCCTCCAGCCTCTGCGCCGAAAAATACCGACACCACCACTTCTATCAGCCTGGTGTACGGTTTGTAATTCTTCTCACTTCTGCACCTGTTATACGACTAAGCCCATCATTGATGGGCTTTTTTTATGCCTGGAAATCAAGTTTAGACATTTTGCTAAAAACATAACGTTTACTATTGACGAGTTTAGCAAATAGCTTAATACTGTATGTATACACAGTATTAATTGAATGGGTGCAGGGCATGAGCAAATTCAATCATCGCGGCTGAAGCCGCTACTACCATCAGGAGTGTCCGTTAATGAGCTGGGGGTGTAATTCCCACCTGATTGGGCTGGCTACTGATTTTGATTGTGGCTCAATGCCCAACCCGTTTTCACTTAAAATATTGCAAGGGGGTTTTTATGATGCACTGTCCACTCTGCGGTAGCGTGGCCCATACTCGCTCCAGCCGTTATCTAAGCGAAGCGACCAAAGAGCGCTATCACCAATGCCAAAACATTAACTGCAGCTGTACCTTTGCCACGCACGAGTCTGTCGCGCGCGTGATTGTAAAGCCTGGCGATATCGTTCCTGCGCAGCCGCATCCGGAAAAAAGCAAACAGCGCGCCGCAGCGCTGTAATGCAAAGAGCCTGCAAACGCAGGCTTTTTTATGCCTGTAAAAACAGACATCCTGGGAACATTTTCGCCTCTTGCAGATGCAATCCCCGATCTGCAGGCATAAAAAAAGGGGTTGGCACAGTGCCAACCCCTTCATAGCTATTAACTTTTGGATGCAGCGTTAGCCGACGCGGTTCAGACGCTCTTTGATACGAGCAGACTTACCAGTACGCTCACGCAGATAGTACAGTTTGGCTTTACGAACGGCACCACGACGTTTAACAGCAATGCTGTCAATTACTGGTGAGTGAGTCTGGAATACACGCTCAACACCTTCGCCGTTGGAAATCTTACGAACAGTGAATGCAGAGTGCAGACCGCGGTTACGGATAGCGATAACCACGCCCTCGAATGCCTGCAGACGTTTTTTGCTACCTTCAACGACCCATACCTTAACTTCCACGGAATCACCCGGACGGAATGCAGGTACGTCTTGCTTCATCTGCTCTTGTTCAATTTGCTTAATAATGTTGCTCATAATATGTCTCTTACCCTAGGTAAACTGATATATCGGTCCCGTCGAGCCAATTGCTCAGACGTTCCCTTCATAGTCCTGTTGCTTGGCCTGATGTTCCCGTTGGAACTCAGCCAGCAACACCGCTTGCTCGTCAGTCAGAGCTAGGCTTTCTAGAAGTTCAGGTCTTCTAAGCCAGGTACGGCCCAGCGACTGCTTTAAGCGCCAGCGACGTATCTCGGCATGGTTGCCCGACAGTAAGACTGGCGGAACCTCCACCCCTTCCAACACCTCAGGACGGGTATAGTGCGGACAGTCCAGCAATCCATCGACAAAAGAATCTTCTTCTGCTGAGGCCTGATGGCCCAGTACACCCGGTATAAAACGGGCGACTGAATCAATCAGGGTCATTGCCGGCAGTTCTCCGCCGCTGAGGACGTAATCGCCGATTGACCATTCTTCATCAATTTCGGTTTGGATTACGCGCTCATCTACCCCTTCATAACGACCGCACACCAGAATCATCTTCGGGTTGGTCGCCAGTTCGCGTACGCCGGTTTGATCCAACTTACGCCCCTGAGGTGACAGATAAATCACCTTTGCTCCCTCGCCTGCCGCTGCTTTTGCTGCATGAATGGCTTCCCGCAAGGGTTGCACCATCATCAACATTCCCGGGCCGCCGCCATAAGGGCGATCGTCCACGGTACGATGCCGGTCGTAGGTGAAGTCACGCGGACTCCAACACTGCACGCTCAGCAGGCCATTTTTTACTGCCCGGCCAGTCACCCCGTAATCGGTGATTGCGCGGAACATCTCAGGAAACAGGCTTACAATACCAATGAACACAAGCCAATCCCCATACTGTCATTCCACTTGTTTCGACCGTTTAATTCGGAGGTCAAAAACCAGGATCCCAATCTGCTTCAATCACGCGAGCAGTGAGATCGACTTTCTTGATAACCTGCCCATGAAGAAACGGGACCAACCGCTCCTTCATGCCGAATGCATCTTTCAGGTTAGCTTTCACCACCATCACGTCGTTTGAACCGGTTTCCATCATATCGACGACTTTACCCAGTTCGTACCCGGTGGTCGTGACTACCTGGCAACCCATAAGGTCTTTCCAGTAGTAATCATCACCCACCAGTGGAGGAAGTTGTTCCGAATCCACCAGAATTTCGCAATTGGTCAGTAGATTCGCAGCATCCCGATCGTCAACGCCTTTGACTTTGATGATCAGATCCTGACTGTGGCGCTTCCAGTCTTCCAACTCGACAAGCTGCCATTGACCCGCCCGCTGGATAAACCACGGCTGATAGTCAAAAATGCTTTCGGCGTTCTCGGTGGATGAAAATACTCTGAGCCAACCACGAATGCCGTAAGTAGACCCCATTTTACCGAGTACAATCGGCTGCTTAGGTGCTACCGGTTTGAGTTGCTTGCTCATTGCCACCACCGCGACAGATTAAGCTGCTTTCTTAGCGTCTTTGATCAGCGCGTGAACGCGATCAGAAACGGTTGCACCCAGACCGACCCAATGTTCGATGCGGTCCAGGTCCAGACGCAGTGCTTCAGCCTGACCAGATGCGATCGGGTTGAAGAAGCCTACGCGCTCGATGAAACGACCATCACGAGCATTGCGGCTGTCGGTCACTACTACTTGATAGAACGGACGCTTTTTAGCGCCGCCACGTGCCAAACGAATTGTTACCATAACATCCTCTTTAGTTAATAAAACAGCCGGGCCCCATTGAGGGAACGGGGCCCGGTTGCAATATAAAAAGCCCGAAAATTTTACTCATTTTGGCGCAAAAAGCAATCTAAAGCGTAGATCAGCGTCAACTACTTTTTCGGCCAGCAATATTTCGGGCGGTTTTTGCCGCGAGCGGCAAATGCTTAAACACGCTCACCCCAGAGGGCAAGCGCCTGTCAGCGGCCTGGGAAGCCCGGCGGCATCATACCTTTCATGCCGCGCATCATCTTCGCCATTCCGCCTTTCTTCATCTTTTTCATCATGCGCTGCATTTCGTCGAACTGCTTCAACAAGCGGTTTACGTCCTGCACCTGCATACCGGACCCCATCGCAATGCGACGCTTGCGCGAGCCTTTGATGATTTCCGGTTTGGCGCGCTCTTTCAGCGTCATCGAGTTGATGATTGCTTCCATACGCACCAGAACCTTGTCGTCCATTTGCGATTTCACATTGTCCGGCAGTTGGCCGGCGCCAGGCAGTTTGCTCAGCATGCTGGCCATACCGCCCATGTTACGCATCTGCTTCAGCTGTTCCAGGAAGTCGGTCAGATCGAAACCGTCGCCTTTCTTCAGCTTGTTAGCCAGTTTCTCCGCCTGCTCGCGGTCAACTTTGCTTTCGATATCTTCGATCAGCGACAGCACATCGCCCATGCCGAGAATGCGTGATGCCACGCGGTCCGGATGGAAGGGCTCCAGCGCTTCGGTCTTCTCGCCCACACCAAGGAACTTGATCGGCTTGCCCGTGATGTGACGGATAGACAACGCGGCACCGCCGCGCGCATCACCGTCGACCTTGGTCAGTACCACACCGGTCAGCGGCAACGCTTCATTAAAGGCCTTGGCGGTGTTGGCAGCATCCTGGCCAGTCATGGCGTCGACCACAAACAGGGTTTCCACCGGCTTGATCGCCGCGTGAACCTGCTTAATCTCGTCCATCATCGCTTCGTCAACGTGCAAACGACCGGCGGTATCGACGATCAGTACGTCGTAGAACTTCAGCTTGGCCTGTTGCAGTGCACGGTTAACGATGTCGATCGGTTTTTCTTTGACATCAGACGGGAAGAAGTCGATACCGACGCTTTCCGCCAGGGTTTCCAGCTGTTTGATCGCCGCAGGGCGATAAACGTCGGCGGAAACCACCAAAACCTTTTTCTTCTGTTTTTCTTTCAGGAACTTACCAAGCTTGGCGACGCTGGTGGTTTTACCGGCACCTTGCAGGCCCGCCATCAGCACCACTGCCGGCGGTTGCGCCGCCAGGTTCAGCTCGGTGTTCACTTCGCCCATCGCGGCAATCAGCTCGCTCTTGACGATCTTGACGAACTCTTGCCCCGGCGTCAGGCTTTTGTTGACTTCATGGCCTACCGCGCTCTCTTTCACGCGGTTGATAAAGTCCCGCACGACCGGTAGAGCAACGTCCGCTTCCAGCAATGCCATGCGCACTTCACGCAGGGTTTCCTTGATATTTTCTTCGGTCAGCCGCCCACGGCCGCTGATATTGCGCAGGGTGCGCGACAAACGATCGGTTAAATTTTCAAACATCGTCTCATGCTCAACGTGTAATGACAGGCCGCTCTGGCGACATAATTGCGGCGATTATAACACGAAGCGTAGAGGATCTCTGCCTCAGCGTTGGAGATCGGTTGGAGTGGGACGCGCTCGACGCTATACTGACAATCCAATTCACCACGTCGAAGCAAAATTAAACGCTATGCCAGTTTTCTCCATTGTGGCTTTGATCGCCTACCTGCTCAGCCTTGGACTGATTATTCCCAGCTTGCTGCGGAAGAACAGCGCATACCGTCGGCTTGCTCTCGTCTCGGCGGTGGTGGCGCTAATTTGTCACGCCATCGCACTTCAGCAGCGTATCTTTGACGTCAGCGCCGGGCAAAATCTCAGCTTGCTGAACATAGGTTCGATAGTCAGCTTGATCATCTGCTCGGTCATGACCTTCGTGGCTTCGCGCGACCGCGGCTGGTTCCTGCTGCCTATCGTTTACAGCTTTGCGATGATCAACCTGGCCTTCGCCAGCTTTATGCCGGGTGAGTTTATTACGCATCTGGAAGCCAGCCCGGAACTGATGGTACATATCGGCCTGGCGCTGTTCTCCTACGCTACGCTGATCATTGCCGCGCTGTATGCGCTGCAACTGGCCTGGCTGGATTACCTGCTGAAAAACAAAAAGCTGTCTTTCAGCGCCGATATGCCGCCGCTGATGAGCATCGAACGCAAGATGTTCCACATCACCCAGATTGGCGTCGTGTTGCTCACGCTCACGCTGTGCACCGGGCTGCTTTATATGGATAACCTGTTCAGCAAAGAGAACGTGCACAAAGCCGTGTTGTCCATCATGGCGTGGTTTGTGTATATCGTCTTGCTGTGGGGCCATTATCACGAAGGCTGGCGCGGTCGCCGCGTCGTTTGGTTCAGCTTTGCCGGTGCCTTCCTGCTCACGCTCGCCTACTTTGGCAGCCGTCTGATTCAGCAAGTGATGGTTCGCTAAGCTCTCAGGCACTCTTTCTCCATACATAAGGAATACCGCGTTGGAGCACGTTTCGACAGGGAGCCTGATCATTATCCTGGTGGTCATGATTGTGGTTTCCGCTTACTTCTCAGCATCCGAAACCGGCATGATGACGCTGAACCGCTATCGTCTGCGTCATCTCTCCAAGCAGGGCAACCGCTCCGCCCGCCGGGTCGAAAAGCTGCTGCAAAAACCGGATCGTCTGATAGGCCTGGTGCTGATTGGCAATAACCTGGTCAACATTCTGGCTTCGGCGCTGGCCACCATTGTCGGCATGCGCCTGTATGGCGATTTAGGCGTTGCCATCGCCACCGGCGTCCTGACCTTCGCCGTGCTGCTGTTCGCCGAGGTGCTGCCAAAAACCTTTGCCGCCCTGTATCCGGAACGCATTGCATTCCCCAGCAGCTTCTTGCTGGCACCGCTGCAAAAGGTGATGTTCCCGCTGGTGTGGCTGCTCAATGGTATCACCACGCTGATTTTACGGCTGTTCGGCATTCGCACCAATGTGCGGATCAGCGACGCGGTCAGCAAGGACGAGCTGCGCACCATTGTGAAGGAATCTCACTCGCAGATTTCTCGCCGTAATCAGGACATGCTGATCTCGGTGTTGGATCTGGAGAAGGTGACGGTCGATGACATCATGGTGCCACGCAATGAGATTGTCGGCATCGATGTCAACGACGACTGGAAGTCGATCATGCGTCAGCTAACTCACTCCCCACACGGTCGTATCGTGCTTTACCGCACCTCGCTGGATGATGCCATCGGCATGCTGCGGGTACGTGAAGCCTACCGCCTGATGACCGAGAAGAAAGAGTTCAACAAAGAGAACCTGCTGCGCGCCGCCGACGAAATTTACTATGTGCCTGAAGGTACGCCGCTGAACGTCCAACTTGTGAAGTTCCAACGCAACAAAGAGAAAGTCGGCATCGTGGTCGATGAATACGGTGATATTCAGGGGCTGGTGACGGTCGAGGATATCCTGGAGGAGATCGTCGGCGATTTCACCACGTCCATGTCGCCAACGCTGGCAGAAGAGGTAAATCCGCAAAGTGACGGCTCCGTTCTGATCGACGGCACTGCCAACGTGCGCGAGTTAAACAAGGCATTCAACTGGACGTTGCCGGCCACCGATGCGCGTACCATCAACGGCATGCTTTTGGAGGAGCTGGAAGAGATCCCGGAAGTCGGCATCCGAGTCCGCATCGGCCATTACGACATCAGTATCCTCGACGTGCAGGACAATATGATCAAACAGGTACGCGTCACGCCGATCAAATCGCTGCAGTCCAGCGTTCAGCAACACTGACCGCCCGCCAGAAAGGAAAAAAGACGCGAAAATCGCGTCTTTTTTTATCGCTGTAGCCCGATGGCGAACTAGATGTGCAGTTCCTGCAGCTTCTCTTTCGGCAGCGCCAGCTCTTCGTTGTGGTTCACTACGACGTCATGGTCAAGAATGTGCTTCGCGATTTCCTGCGCTTCTTCCAGCGAGTGCATATGGTAAGTCCCGCACTGGAATTCATTCAACTCAGGAATTTTACGCTGGTCAGTCACTTTCAGCACGTCGGCCATCGCCGCTTTCCACGCATCGGCAACACGCTGCTCTTCCGGCACGCCAATCAGGCTCATGTAGAAACCGGTGCGGCATCCCATTGGGGAGATATCGATAATCTCGACGCCCTGACCATTCAGGTGGTCACGCATAAAGCCGGCAAACAGGTGTTCCAGCGTATGAATGCCGCGCTCTGGCATCACTTCCAGGTTCGGTCGACAGAAGCGCAGATCGAACACGGTGATGGTATCGCCATGAGGAGTTTTCATGGTTTTCGCGACGCGGACAGCCGGGGCTGCCATGCGGGTATGGTCTACGGTGAAGCTATCCAGCAGTGGCATTTCGTTACCTCCTCGTAAAAGAGTATTTATTTCGAAACTTTTTTATCTAACCAGGAAACCTTTTCCAACCCAGCGAGTCTGAGTATGTGAAAGACGCGCATTTGTTATCATCATCCCTGTCATCAGAGATGCATATTTGGCCACATTGATGTGGCCTTTTCTTTTTTTAGCCCCCGCCGTGTTGCTTCAGGAACTCTTCAAAGCTTAGCGTATCACTGGCTTCTATGTTGCTTTGACGCTGCCACGACGCTTTCTGCTCTTGTGCCAATTCAGCTTCCGTCAAAATCTCCAACGGCTCCTCCGTCAGCATCTGACGATACTGTTCAGCCAGCTGCAGGCCCACACGCCCCGTCCCCTCTTCCTTCATGGCCTTCAGGATACGAGCGGAAAACGTCAAATCAGGATCGTCAAACGCCGCGACCAGTTCGTCACACACTTGTTGATACTGGCGATCGCCGGCTTCGCTATCCAACACTTCCGCCACACGACGCAGATCGTCAAACAGCGCTTTACCCACCTTGGCCAACGGCTCGCGGCTATCGTCACACCCGATGCCAATGGTTTGGCCCGGCTTGCGCCCTTCCAGGATCACCCGGTTCCAGTTCTTGCGCGTACACAGCAATTCATCGCTGCTCATCTCTGGCGCATCGGCCAGCACGCACCACACCAGGAACAGGTCCAGGAAACGCGCCTGAACCGCATCCACACCGATAGGCGAGAACGGGTTGATGTCCAGCGAGCGAACCTCAATGTATTCGATACCGCCACGCAGAAGCGCATCTGACGGTGTCTCGCCACTTTTGGTCACACGCTTCGGCCGGATTGGCACATAGAGTTCGTTTTCGATCTGCAACACGTTACTGTTCAGTTGCAGATAACGATCGCCATCCTTCACGCCCAGTTTGGCAAACTCTTCGGAAGGCGTGACAATCGCTCGCTTCAGGCCTTCAACATAGCTTTGCAGGTCGTTGAAGGTGATACCCAAATTGCTCTGAGATTTATTGGTATAGCCCAGGTCACTCAACCGCAGCGAGGTGGCATACGGCAGATAACACATGCCCTGCTCGGTACGCTCGAAAGGCAACGAGGTTTCACGCCCTTTCAGGAACGAGGAACAGATTGCCGGCGAGGCGCCGAACAGATACGGGATCACCCAGCCAAAACGGTAATAGTTACGGATCAGGCGGAAATAGCCCGCCGAAATCTGTTCTTTGCCGCTTTCGGCATCTTTAACGCCGGCCCATGCCTGCCAGAATTCCAGCGGTAATGAGAAATTGTAGTGCACGCCTGAAATGGTCTGCATCAGCGCACCGTAGCGGTTCTTCAACCCTTCGCGGTACAGCGTTTTCATGCGGCCAATGTTCGACGAACCAAACTGTGCCAGCTCAATGTCTTGCTCGGCTTCAATAAAGCACGGCATGCTGAGTGGCCACATACGCTCATCACCCAGATTACGCGCTACGTAACGATGAATATCACGCAAGAACGTCAGCATGTGATCGAGGTTATCGTCAACCGGCGTAATAAACTCTAACAGCGCCTCAGCAAAGTCTGTGGTTATCCAATGGTGCGTTAATGCCGCCCCCAGTTTCTCCGGATGTCCGGTTGTTGCCAGCGTTCCGTCTTCGGTAACACGCAGCGTTTCACGCTCAATGCCGCGACGGATGCCTTTTAATGCATGGGGATGGGCTTCCAACCAAGAAAGCGCCTGGGATACGTCCGGGATCAAATTGACCTCCCGCTTCTAAAAACAATAACTCGTAAGCATACTGAATCTGCACCCGAGAGAATATTGAGTTATATTCACGTCGTTAATGCCACCAGGCCATTCCCTGTAACGTTATCATAGTCAAAATGATGTAACGCAGCGCCTTTCCGATACACAGAAACAGCGCGACAGGGCCCCAGGGCATGCGCAGCCAGCCTGCCAACACGCACAACAAATCGCCCACTACCGGTACCCAACTGAGCAATAGCGCAGCCGGGCCAAAGCGTTGCATCCACCCGAGCGCTGTATCCAGCCCTCGCTGCGGTTTCAACGCCGGTAACAGGCGCCCGATAATGACATTGGTCAGCCCGCCAAGGGTATTCCCCAAGGTCGCGGCCAACACCAGCAACTCTGGTGAGGCACGGCTGTTGGTCAGCAAGGCGACCAAAACAATTTCTGAATTTCCCGGCAGCAACGTCGCACTGAGGAAACTGCTGCCGAATAACGACATGACTGCCAGCGTACTACTCACAGCGTACGGACGTCTACCACGGACATATTGGCGCTTTTCGCGGCCTGAATACCGAAGTCTGCGTCTTCAAACACCACGCATTTCTCCGGTGGCACGCCAATCAGTTCGGCGCAGCGCAGGAAGGTATCCGGCTCCGGCTTGTGGCGTTGCACGTCATCGGCACCCACAATCGCATCGAAACAGTGGAGCAGGCCCAGATGGCGCAGCAGGGTTTCTGCCATTCGGTGCTCACTGCCGGTGCCCACCGCCATTGGGCGGCGGCCATGATAAGTTTTGACTACCTCGATCAACGGCAATGGACGCACGCTGTCCAACAGCATCGCTTCTACCGCGCGGGTTTTCTCTGCAGCCAACTGATGGGGATCGAGATCGGCTTGATGGCTGGCAAGGATCGCCTGGGCAATGCGCCAGGTCGGAGAACCGCTCAACGCCACCATCGCCGCCTCATCAAACGTCATACCGTAACGGGACAGTACCTCGTGCCACGCCTTGCGGTGCGTCGGCTCGGTATCGAGAATGGTGCCGTCCATGTCGAAAATAAGACCCTGATAGCGGTCGTACATCGTTACTCCATGATCGTTGAGGAAAGAAAACTACTTTAGCGTAAAGCCGGAGGGTTGTCGCTGATCGCGTAATAGCGGAATGTGCTGTGCGGGAGAGTGAAGGGCCGGGGGGTCAATAGCCTATACCTGGAGCCAGAAAGCGAAAAACCCGCCGAAGCGGGTTTTTCTTTAGATGGTGCATCCAGGAGGATTCGAACCTCCGACCGCTCGGTTCGTAGCCGAGTACTCTATCCAGCTGAGCTATGGATGCATTACTAATTTTTGGTTTGTCTGCTTGAAGAAACAAGTGCGACAGAAAGAATGGTGCATCCAGGAGGATTCGAACCTCCGACCGCTCGGTTCGTAGCCGAGTACTCTATCCAGCTGAGCTATGGATGCACAGGAATTCTTTTTTGATACCGTATGGTACGTTGTTACTACCCCACCATACTGCAAAATATGGTGCATCCAGGAGGATTCGAACCTCCGACCGCTCGGTTCGTAGCCGAGTACTCTATCCAGCTGAGCTATGGATGCAAATGGCGGTGAGGCGGGGATTCGAACCCCGGATGCAGCTTTTGACCGCATACTCCCTTAGCAGGGGAGCGCCTTCAGCCTCTCGGCCACCTCACCATACGCTTCTTTCGAATTGTGCCTAACTTGCTTTGGAGAAGCTCATCGGCACTGCGTGGCGCACATATTACTTTCTCCGACTTTTAAGTCAAACAATTTTTCCCAACTCATGCGCGTTTGCACAATTCCCACTCAACATGGGCGATTTCACGGCAAAAAGAGTGTTTTATCAACAGGCAACCACAGCGAAATAGCAAACAAAGTCAGGGAGGCGGCAAAAAGATTTAATCGGAGAAGTCAGGAAAGGAACGGTGATGGGCACAAAAAAGCGCAGTAGCGTCTCGCTGAGCAACGAGACGCTGCTTCGAAATCAGTAAGTCGTCTGTTGAGACTTCTCTGCCTGAATGCGCTGATAGATTTCTTCGCGGTGAACTGACACCTCTTTGGGGGCATTCACACCAATACGAACCTGGTTGCCCTTGACCCCTAGCACTGTGACCGTGACCTCATCGCCAATCATGAGGGTTTCACCAACTCGACGAGTCAGAATTAACATTCTTTGCTCCTTGAAAGATTAAAAGAGTCGGGTCTCTCAGTTTCCCCGTCATTATCCATCATATGCTGTGAAAACGTAAGCCATGTAACCCACAATAAGTGTAAGCAGACTTGGTCTCACCTCAGATAATGATAAGTTTAGCCGACCTGAAAAACTTTGTTCCCGTAATTGTAACCAAATTGTGTTAGCACAGTTTAAAAACGCCATAATCAGCAATGAGTTATGGCGTTTATAAGTGCTATTTATTTATATTCACAGTTTCGAGGCCACCCAGGCTTCTACGCTGTCTAGTGCCGCCGGCAGGGCACTGACGTCGGTCCCCCCTGCCTGCGCCATATCAGGGCGTCCGCCCCCTTTACCGCCAACCTGCTGCGCTACGTTGCCGATCAACTCGCCGGCTTTCACCCGGTCGGTCAGATCTTTGGTCACGCCGGCAATCAGGCTCACCTTATCATCGGCCGTGGTGGCCAGCACGATAATCGCGGAACCCAGTTGATTTTTCAGATCATCAACCATGGTACGCAACATTTTTGGCTCGACGTTATCAAGCTGGCTGACCAACAGCGGGACGCCGTTAACCATTTTCGCCTTGCTGGACAATGAAGCGCTCTCCTGCGCCGCCTGCTGATCCTTCAACTGCTGCAGTTCTTTTTCCAACGCGCGAGTGCGATCGAGTACCGCACGCACTTTGTCCGTCAGGTTGTTGTTATCCCCTTTCACCAGGTGCGCAACGTCCTGCAACAAATCATTTTGCTGATGCAGGGTAGCAATCGCGCCTTCACCGGTAACGGCTTCAATACGACGAATACCCGCAGCGGTACCTGATTCGCTCAGAATGCGGAACAGGCCGATATCACCGGTACGGCTGGCATGGGTGCCGCCGCACAGTTCGGTCGAGAAGTCTCCCATGGTCAGTACGCGCACGTTATCGTCGTACTTCTCGCCGAACAACGCCATAGCGCCCTTCTCTTTGGCATCATCCAGCGCCATGACTTCGGTTTGTACCGGCAGGTTACGACGTATCTGCTGGTTCACCAAGTCTTCTACAAGGCGGATTTGCTCCGGCTTCATCGCTTCAAAATGCGAGAAGTCGAAACGCAGGTATTTATCGTTAACCAACGATCCCTTCTGTGCCACATGCTCACCCAGCGTCTGACGCAGTGCAGCGTGCAGCAGGTGAGTTGCGGAGTGATTCAGACGGATGCGATTGCGGCGAACGGTGTCGATCTGCGCATCAACGCGGTCCTTCACCTTCAAAGAACCTTGAACCAGCTTGCCCTGATGACCGATAGCCTGGCCATATTTCTGGGTATCGCTCACTTCAAAATCAGCGCCGGCGGCTTTCAGCACGCCTTTATCGCCAACCTGACCACCGGATTCACCGTAGAACGGGGTTTCATCCAGCACCACTACGGCTTCTTCACCGGCGTGGATCTCATTGACCGACTGACCGTCGCGGAACAGCGCGATCACGGTTGATTGTTGCTGCTCGTGGTCATACCCACTGAACTGGCTGGCGCCATCAACGCGGATCATGCTGTTATAGTCTGCGCCGAAACCGCTGGACTCACGTGCACGACGACGTTGTGCTTCCATAGCCAGCTCAAAACCGGCCTCATCCACTTTCAGGCCACGTTCACGGCACACGTCCGCAGTCAGATCGACCGGGAAACCGTAGGTGTCGTAAAGACGGAAGGCCGTTTCACCATCCAGGGTATCGCCCTGCAGGTTAGCCAGCTCTTCGTCCAGCAGCGTCAAACCACGCTCCAGGGTACGAGCAAACTGGTCTTCTTCCGTTTTCAGCACTTGCTCAACCAAAGACTGTTGGCGCTTCAGTTCGTCAGCGGCCGGCCCCATCACTTCAATCAACGGAGCAACCAGCTTGTAGAAGAAGCTGTCTTTCGCACCCAGCATGTTGCCATGGCGGACTGCACGGCGAATGATGCGGCGCAGCACGTAACCACGGCCTTCGTTTGACGGCGTAACGCCATCGGACACCAGGAAAGCACAGGAACGGATATGGTCGGCAATAACGCGCAAGGATTTGTTATCCAAATCAACTGCACCGGTCACCTTGGCCACTGCCGCGATCAGCGTACTGAACAAGTCGATTTCATAGTTGGAGTTCACATGCTGCAGAACTGCCGCAATACGTTCCAGGCCCATACCGGTATCTACCGATGGCTTTGGCAGCGGCAGCATGGTGCCGTCGGATTGACGGTTGAACTGCATGAAAACGATGTTCCAGATCTCAATGTAACGATCGCCGTCCTCTTCCAGGCTACCCGGTGGGCCACCCCAGATATGATCGCCATGATCGTAGAAAATCTCGGTGCACGGACCGCACGGGCCGGTGTCACCCATCTGCCAGAAGTTGTCAGAGGCAAAGGCTGCGCCTTTATTGTCGCCAATACGGATAATGCGCTCTGCCGGCACACCAATCTGCTTCTGCCAGATGTCGAAAGCTTCGTCATCGGTTTCATAGACGGTCACCCACAGCCTTTCTTTCGGCAGGTTAAACCAGTTTTCACCGGTCAGCAGTTCCCAGGCGAAGCTGATGGCGTCATGTTTGAAATAGTCGCCGAAACTGAAGTTGCCCAGCATTTCAAAGAAGGTATGGTGACGTGCGGTATAACCGACGTTCTCCAGATCGTTATGCTTACCGCCCGCACGCACGCAACGCTGTGAGGTGGTGGCTCGGGAATAGGCGCGCTTGTCCAGCCCCAGGAAAACATCTTTAAATTGGTTCATGCCGGCATTGGTAAACAGCAATGTCGGATCATTGTTAGGCACCAGGGAGCTGCTTGCTACAACCTGGTGGCCCTTACTATGAAAGAAATCGAGAAACGCTTGACGGATCTCAGCGGTGCTCTTGCTCATAATTTTCCCGGAAAGGCTAGAATAACGACACGTGAGCAAGATACGCGACATCCTGACGATGGCATCTAACTCACGAACAAAAAGTGGGGATAAGATAAATTTTCTTCAAGGGGAAGTAAAACCCCGTGTGCGTTCATTGCGCAAAATCACGGTAAATTGACTGAATTTCTTCCTGGAAGAAGCCACGATAGAGCAGATAACGCTGCACTTTTGCTTTCTCTTTCCAGTCCGTTGGCAGTTTGTCGCCAAATTTACGCTGAGCAACCTGTTTAGCCTGCTCACACCAGTCGATATCACAGTCTGCCAGCGCCGCCTGCGTCAGCTCTTTGTCCACGCCCTTTTGCATCAGTTCCGAGCGGATGCGCTGCGCACCATAACCTTTACGGCTGCGGCTACCGATGTAGCTGCGGGCAAAGCGTTGATCGTCCAACCAATTGTGTTGATAGCAATAGGCGATCACCTGTTCGATAACGGCAGGATCAATAGGTTCTTCGGAAGACGGAGCAGGTGCAGAGGAGGGAGACGTTTTGCCGCCAAATCTGGCTTTCGCCATAAATGGCTGCGCCGCAAGCTTGCGGCGCAGTTCAGCTTCACTATGATCGCGTTGCGACAGCAGGCGCATGGCACGGCTTAGCAAGTCATTCATTATTCAAGCCTGATGTAGTCGACGCCCGTAAACCCATAACGGCGTTCACAGGCGTCAGCAGCGATTAAAACTCTTCGCTGGTTTCAGCTTCGTCATCGAAGCCTTCGTTGGTTGCCGCAACCAGTTCACCGTTGCTGTGCAGCAGCAGGTCACGCAGTTTCTTGTCCAACTCGGCGGCAACCGCCGGGTTCTCTTTCAGGAAGTTACAGGCATTTGCCTTACCCTGACCGATTTTATCGCCATTGTAGCTGTACCAGGCACCGGCTTTCTCGATCATCTTGTGCTTCACGCCCAGATCGACCAGTTCGCCGCGGCTGTTGATACCTTCACCGTACAGGATTTGGAATTCTGCCTGTTTGAACGGCGCAGCAATTTTGTTTTTGACGACTTTCACGCGGGTTTCACTGCCGACGACTTCATCGCCTTCTTTCACCGCGCCGATGCGGCGGATATCCAGACGGACGGAAGCGTAGAATTTCAGTGCGTTACCACCAGTAGTGGTTTCCGGGTTACCGAACATCACACCGATTTTCATACGGATCTGGTTGATGAAGATCAACAGCGTGTTGGCGTTTTTCAGGTTACCGGCCAGCTTACGCATCGCCTGGCTCATCATACGTGCCGCCAGGCCCATGTGTGAGTCACCGATTTCACCTTCGATTTCCGCTTTCGGCGTCAAGGCCGCCACGGAGTCAACGATGATCACGTCAACCGCGCCAGAACGGGTTAAGGCATCACAGATTTCCAACGCCTGCTCACCGGTGTCCGGCTGGGAACACAGCAGGTTGTCGATATCAACGCCCAGCTTCTTCGCATAAATTGGATCCAGCGCGTGCTCGGCATCGATAAAGGCACAGGTTTTGCCTTCGCGCTGCGCCGCAGCGATAACCTGCAGCGTCAGGGTGGTTTTACCGGAAGATTCCGGACCATAGATTTCAACGATACGGCCCATTGGCAGGCCGCCTGCACCCAGTGCGATATCAAGTGACAGCGAGCCGGTAGAGATCGTTTCTACGTCCATAGAACGGTCTTCACCCAGACGCATGATGGAGCCTTTGCCGAACTGTTTCTCAATCTGGCCCAGTGCCGCAGCTAGCGCCTTTTGCTTGTTCTCATCAATAGCCATTGTTGCTCCTTCGTTACGCAATGTCGGTGTTACCCCACACTGCCACTGAATGTATGTTGTGCAGGAAATGTCACTAATTATACTGTATGGTCATACAGTATCAAGCCTAATTTCACAAAAATTCGTCAAGGGCGGTTTGCAGCGCGAAAATCGTCGCCTGAAGCCGCACCGCATCACGATCGCCGGAAAATTGCATCTTTTTCGCCAGCACGCGTCCTGAGGATTCGGCAAAACCAAACCAGACCGTACCCACCGGTTTTTCCACGCTGCCACCGTCCGGTCCGGCAATGCCGCTGACCGACAGCGCCAGGTTGGCCCGAGCCGCATGCAAAGCCCCCAGAGCCATCTCGCGCACCACCTCTTCGCTTACGGCACCATGGGCATTCAGGGTGGCTTCCGCCACGCCTAACAGCTCATGCTTCGCCGTATTGCTGTAGGTGACAAAACCGCGGTCGAAATAGGCAGAGCTGCCGGCAATATCGGTGATGGCCTTGGCGATAGCGCCCCCGGTGCAAGATTCTGCGCAGGTGATCCACTGGCCATTGGCCTTCAGTTTTTCCCCTACTGCAACGCTGAGTTTACGCAGTTGCTGTTCACTCATAACCTCTCCTTAGCGAATCAGGTATATGCGCCCGATAGTAGCATTTATCAAGCTTATCTGACGCGGCGATGACAGAAATGCGCGACGCTTCGCAGCCGATGCGGTGTTAAGCCTTAACCCAAACTGCTAGTATCGAATGTAGCGTTCGGGTTAATGAGCGGCGTTTTATCAAGAGGGATCTCACAGGGTTTTTTTTGCCGCCGGCATGGCCAGCCCATGGCAAACCAGGATAAAAGATTAGGATGATAGAGTGAAAAAAACGTTAGGCGTCTTCTTTCCGTTGTATACCACCACCCTGCTGATGCTGCTGGGTTCAGGGTTACTCACCACCTACATCTCCCTGCGTTTAACCTCTATTCACGTGACCGGCGCGTTGATCGGCGCGATTATTGCCGCCAACTACATCGGTTTGGTGATCGGCGGCAAGGTCGGCCATTTTCTGATTGCTCGCGTCGGCCATATCCGCGCTTACGTTTCCTGCGCCGGCATTATTACCGCGGCGGTGCTTGGGCATGGCCTGACGGAATACATTCCCGTGTGGGTGGTGCTGCGGCTGATTATCGGCCTGTGCATGATGTGTCAGTTCATGGTGCTGGAAAGCTGGCTGAACGATCAGTCGGAATCCAATCAGCGCGGGATGGTCTTCGGCTTCTATATGGCTGCCACCTATTTGGGCATGTCGTTAGGTCAGGTGGTGCTGATGCTGCAAACCAACCTCGGCATTACCACTCTGCTGGTGATCGCCCTGTGCTTTGCGCTTTGCCTGGTGCCTATCGCCCTGACTACCCGCACCAATGCACGTCATATGTCACCGGCACCGATGGAGCTACGCTATTTTATCGGCGCCATCCCCAAGGTGCTGGCGACCACGCTGGTCATCGGCATGGTGGTGGGATCTTTCTACGGGCTGGCTCCGGTTTATGCCAGCATGCAGGCACTGACCACCCAGCAGACCGGCCTGTTTATGGCGATATCGATCTTCGCCGGACTGGTGGCGCAATTCCCGCTCAGTTGGCTGTCGGATCGCTATAACCGTACGCTGTTGATGCGCATCAACGCCATTTTATTGATCGTGGCCGCGCTACCGTTGGCACTGGTGCCGCACATTGATTTCCCAGTGCTATTGGTGGTGGGCTTTATCGTCAGCATGCTGCAGTTTACGCTGTATCCCTTGGTGGTTGCCCTGGCGAACGATTTGATAGAGCCGGAGCGGCGCGTCTCGTTAGCCGCCTGTTTGCTGATGGCCTTCGGCGTGGGCGCCAGTGTCGGCCCCCTGGCGGTCGGCGCGCTGATAGAGCCGCTGGGCGGGAATACGCTGTATGCCTTCTTTGCACTCTGTGGTGTGCTGCTGGTGGCCTTCAGCCGGACGGTAAAACAGGACGAATCGCAGTTTGTGCAGGATGCGCCCTTGCCGCATATTCCCCTGCCGGACAGCCTGACCAGTTCTCCGCTCTCGCCGGCGCTGAACCCAACCTTTGATGAACAGATTATCCACGACACCATGCCACCACCGGAGGCGGCCCCCTATCCGATAGAACCGCAGGCCAGCGAAGCGTCGGGCGAGGAAGAAGCGGAGCCCCCCGTTCCGCAGGGCGCCGATCCTGATGAAGATACCGGGCTGAAAAAGGCCCACTCAATGCTTTAAGCGGGCCATCGCGGTATCCGATGGGCTTGTCACAGATCGAGGAAAGATCCCAGACGGTAACCGCGTTCCGCGATGGCGTTCTTCATGCCTGGCGAAGTCAGAACGTCCACTTCGGCAAGCCGTGGGTAGCAATATTTGCTCGCTAAAATCGTGTTATCCAGAAACGCCGGGTGGCACATCATCTCCACCGACTTGGCACCACGTTGATCGGCACGATCGAGCACCTGTAAAAACAGCGCTTCGGATATCGTTTCGCCATAAAAACCCGCATCAAACCACTCGGTACTGCGGTCATACCGTAATGGAATATCTTGTTGCTCAACTTCCTGGCGCCCAATGCGCAGCGGGATCGAGCGGGACTGTGCAAACGCCTCCACCAGCGGGTAAATCTGCGGCAGCATATGCACGTGGTGGTGGCTGTCGATATGCGTCGGCGCTTTGCCAAACACTGCCACGAACCTGTCGTATTGGCTCACCAACTCATCATGGATTTCGTCCAGGCTCAGCAACTCGGACTCTGCCCTTTCCCATAACCACTTGCCCAGTTCTCCGCGTTCGTTGACCAGCGAAGGCATGGCCGTCAACGGATGCCCGTGAGTCAGCACAAAGTGCAGGCCGATCTGCAGCCCAGGATAAAGCCGGCTGAGGCTGGCGGCATGCCGTACGTCCGGGCTGTTCACCATTGCCGTGGTTGAAGTGACCACCCCATAGTGAAACGCCTCAATCACCCCATAGTTCTGTCCCTTGCTCAGACCAAAATCGTCGGCATTCACTATCAGTAACTTTTCCATTTTGGCACCCATTTAACAAATTTTTGGCAAGGGAATACCGTCCGTCAGGTACGGCAATTCCCCTTCGCTTAAGCAAAGAAATTTATTTCATCAGGCTATTGGCGGCCTGAAAGGCATTCGGAATATCGGCGTTAATGCTTATCGGGATCGGCCCTAAACAGGGCCGTAGAACTTTTTTCGGTAATTCCCCGGCGTCACTTCAGTGAGTCTTTTAAAGTTTTTAATAAACAGGCTCACGTCGCCATAGCCGGAATCGAAGGCAATATCCGAAACCGAATAGTTGGTGACTTCAAGCTGCGTTTTGGCAAAGTTGATGCGAATTTCATTAATCACCTGCATCGGCGTTTTATGGTAATAGCGCCGCATCGCCCGGGTCAGGTACTCCTGCGTTTTTCCCGACAGCTCCACCATATTGAGCAGCGCCTTTTCACCAAACATGGCTTTATCATGCATGCCGGCCAGGGTGTTTTTCAGCCACTGCGGGATATCGTCCCCCTCGCCGCTCTCTTCCTTGTAGTGACGAATGCGGCTGATGATATAAAAGGTCAGCGTTTCCAGGAATTCGGCAAAGTCATCCTCGCGAAACTGCGGGGAACCCACCACCGACTCGATGTAGGCGAGGAATTCATTCTTCAGGCTATAGGCCTGGGAAGCGACAAAACAGCGTGGCAATTGTTGCAAATAGTTCTCTTCGAAGAACACCTTGCCAACCGCCACATTGAAGATTTTCGCGGCGCCGAACTCATAAAAGCTCTGATGGCGCGAACCAATGGGGATAAAGACAAAATCGCCCCGTTCCAGCAGCACGCGCTTGCCGTTGATCTCCTGATAACATTTGCCGCTCAGGACGATGGTGAACTCGTAGTAGTCGTGCTGATGCAGCCCAGTGGCGCTTTCCACCTTGTTATAAATAAACAAATGGAAATCTTTGCAGTTAAAGAAATCCTGCTCCCGTATCAGCTTAACGTCGTTCGCATTCAGCGAAACCAGGCTCTCAGACATCGCATGCGCTCCCGTTAATCAAAGCCGTTCTGCCGGGCCGTCTCGGCAAACCAATAGCCACTTTTCTTCAGCGTGCGCTGTTGGCTCTCCCGCTCGAGCCGAACTAACCCGTAGCGATTCTTGTAGGCATTAAGCCAGGACCAGCAGTCGATAAAGGTCCACAAATGATAACCTTTGCAGTTGGAACCCTCCGACAGCGCCTGATGCAGCCATTTCAGATGATCGCGGATAAAGTCGATTCGATAATCGTCCTCCACCCGCCCAGTAGGGCCGATAAAAGCCTCTTCACCCTCTACGCCCATGCCGTTTTCTGAAATATAGCAGGGAATGTTGCCGTAGTTTTCCTTCAGATCCATCAGGATGTCATACAGCCCTTTTTCATAGATTTCCCAACCCCGATGCGGATTGATCTTGCGGCCAGGCATGTCGTAATAGCTGAACAGATCTTCCGGCATCGTCACGGGTGCGTCGGCCCGGTAGCCTTCTTTCGCTTTAACCCTGCGCGGTTGATAGTAATTGACGCCCAGAATATCCACCACGCCGTCGGCAATCAGCTGTGCGTCCTCCGGTACCGTTTGTGGCAATAAATCATTGGCCCGCAGTATATCCACCAGATCTTGCGGATAACGCCCTTTGGTCACAGGATCGAGGAAGCTTTTGTTCAGCAACAGATCCGCATGATGGGCGGCCACGCCATCTTCCCGGCTGTTCGAACGAGGGTAAGTCGGGCTCAGGTTCAAAATAATGCCAATCGCACCTTGATGGCCCAGCGCCCTGAACGCCTTCACCGCTTTGGCATGGGCCAGCACGCTGTGGTAAGCCACCGCGACGGCCCTTTTAAAATCAACCACGCAAGGATAATGCAGGTCATTCAGATAGCCCGCTTCGACCGGCACAATCGGCTCGTTAAAAGTAAACCAATGAGTGACGCGATCGCCGAACAGGCTGAAACAGGTTTTGGCGTAGCGGGCGTAGGCTTCCACCACCGCCCGGCTTTCCCAGCCGCCTTTTCGCTGCATGCACATAGGCATGTCAAAATGGTAAAGGTTGATAAACGGCGTAATGCCCTCAGCCAGCAGGCCATCGATAAGCGCGTTATAGAAAGCGACGGCTTTTGGGTTCACCTCGCCTTCCCCATCCGGGATCAACCGTGACCAGGAGATGGAGGTTCTGAAGGTGTTATGTCCAAGCTTTTTTAACAGCAGGATGTCTTGCTGGAAATGGTCATAAAAGGTGGATGCCTCGGACGGACCGACCTGATGATGAAAGCGTTCTGGCGCAATGTCATACCAGTAATCGAAGATGTTCTGACTTTTGCCATCCCGTGCAGAGGCCCCTTCCGACTGCGGCGCAGAGGTCGCGCTTCCCCACCAGAAATCATCAGCAAATTGATATTTCATCCAAACGCCCCTAAAACCGGGGCAGCAACGGCTGCCCCGGACTGACAGTTAGAATTTCAGCGCCTTGGCGATGTCTTCTTCGCTTTCGGTAGCCTGATCGATCTGGCTCTGCGCCTTGTTGGAAATCATCACAAACGGCAGGTAAATCAAGGTCGCCACGCCCAGGTTGAAGAAGCTCAGCAACATGGCAACGATACTGCCGTTGGTGTTGAAGAACGCCCCCAGGCCCACCGGCATGGTCCAGGGCGCAATGTTGGTGATCGGCGGGATCATTCCGGTGTAGTAGGCCACCGTGGTGATGATCGTCAATACCGGTTGAACCAGGATGAACGGGATAAACATCACCGGGTTCATGATCACCGGCAGGCCGAACAGGATAGGTTCGTTGATCTGGAAGATGCCCGACGGGGTAGCCAGCTTGGCGACCTGACGATAGTCTTCACGGCGCGAGGCGATAAAGATGGCGATAATCAGCCCCAGCGTAGACCCGGTTCCCCCCAGATAGATATAGGAGTCGACGAAAGGCTTCGCCCACATGTGGAACTCTTTGCCGGCGGCAACGGCGGCTTCGACCGAACCATACTTGTTGTAAAGCTCTACGTTTTCCAGCGCGAATGGCGTCATGATGCCGCTGTCCAGTGCGGCTAGCGCCATAGAGCCATGCACCCCGAAGAACCACAGCAGCGAGGAGAACATCACATACACCCAGCCGACCACGCTGCCCATTTTCGCCAGCGGAGCCGAGATGCTGTCCATGATGATCTGGTGGAAGTTGGTTCCCCACAACGTCAGGCAATAGGCAATCACGCCCATGATCGACAGGATCAGGAAGCCGGGGATCAGTGCGGAGAACGAGCGAGATACGGAAGAAGGTACGCTGTCAGGCAGGCTGATGACCCAGTTGCGGCGCACCACAAAGGTAAACATCTCCGCCACCACCAGGCCGATCACCATGCCGGAAATGATGTTGGCGCCGCCAAGCCAGTTAGCACCGACGGCATAAGCCTCTCCGACGCTGAACGGCGTTACCGTCATAAAGGCGGCAACCGCCAGCAGCGCGGCCGCCAGCGGGTCAACCTTACGTTCCTCCGCTAAAGCCATACTGATAAAGAAGGGCGTCATCAGGGACATAATCCCCAGGGTGCCGTTATAAACGCTGCCACCGATGGTCTTCAGGCTGTTTAGCGTTTCAATGGTGGACGCATCCAGCCGTACCCCCAATGAAAAGAAGAACGAGCCTTCGCCGAAACTGAGGAATACGTTGTTGATCAGAACGAACATCGCCCCGGTCAACGTCAGCGGCATTAATCGAATGAACCCGTTTTTGATGGCATTAACATGGGGCTGTTTACCAATTTTCACGGCAAAAGGCAGTATGACCTTTTCCAACGAGGCAATTAACGTATTCACGGCAGACCCCTTTATTGGTTAGCTTTTTTTATGGTGGCGACCGCGGCCTTCAACACCCCAAGGCCATCGAGCTTGCCGTATAAAGCGGAGTCGATCACTTCGACGGGCTTATTAGGCAACTGTTTTTGTACTTCGGCTAACGTATAGGCAATCTGTGGCCCCAGCAGGATCAAATCTGCCTCAGCGCCCTTTTCTGCGGCCAGCGCCTCAGGATAAGCGGCAATGATCACCGGCACCTCGTACTTCTCGGCCTGCGCCTTCATTTTTGAAACCAGCAGGGAAGTCGACATACCGGCAGAACAAAACAGATAGATTTTTTTCTTTTCCATACCCAATCCCTCAAGATAATCAAAAAAGCCCCGTGTCATTTGTTTGCCAGATGCAATAGCGATTGCCTCACGCACTTTCCTTATGAAAATTTCCGTTGCTCTGCCCTGGTTGAGAACAGTATACGGAGGCATCGGAGCGGACCGGTAAGCTGTCGACAGAGAGAACCGTCTCTCCTTGACCTTCCCGATTGACCCTCTTCACATTTTGCATAAAAAATTAGTGTGACCGGGCTCACAAACAACCTTAAATTATCGAATAAATTCATCGAAAATAAATAAATACCAATTATAAACAATATGTTATAAACATGCAGAGTATTTATGGATTATTCTTATCGCGGGATCGTGCTGTGGGGGATAAGTGAGCAGAAAATAGTTCGCCCTTGATGAGAACCGGTCACCAAGGGCTGGCGTAAAGACCGACGAAAAAGCGGCGGGAATGAGAGTTTTTTTGAACCGGCAAGATTGGCTAACGGGCAAGCATTACTCTTCGTCATGGCCTGTCTGGCTGGGATAGCGCACCACATTAATGACGGTAGACAATGCCACCGAGTGGTTTCTGCGATTCGGGTAATAGAGATAAAAGCCAGGGAACGGCGCGCACCACTCAGCCATAACTTGCTCCAGACGTCCCGCGGCAAGGTGCTCGCGCACTTCCTGCTCTATCGCGAAGGCGATACCGGCATGGGTTAATGCGGCTTGCAGCATCAGCCTGGCATCATCAAGCACCAGCGGGCTGTTCACCGTCACCGAAAGCATTTGGTCACCTTTTTTAAAATGCCATTTGTGGAGCTCGCCCGAAGCAATCTTGCGCCATCCGATACAACGATGATTCAGCAAATCTTCGGGATGCTCAGGCCTGCCATAGCGCTGAAAATATTCAGGCGTGGCGACGATGGCAAACCGCAAATCCGGCGTAACCCGTACGGCTCGCATATCGTTATGCAGGTCTTCACCAAGCCTGATGCCCGCATCGAAGCCTTGTTCCACAATATTGGCAAACCCCTCCTCCGCCACAATTTCCAGCGTAATACCGGGATAATCGCGCGCCAGGCGCCCCAAATGCGGTACCAGCACCAGCTCAATGGCCGTTCGGGGGGCATTGATCCTGACCAGCCCCTGGGGTTGGTCGCGAAAGCCATTCAAGCCTTCCAAAGCGGTATCGATGTCCGTAAACGCCGGCGCCAGCTTCGCCAACAAATGCTCACCCGCCTCGGTCGTCGACACATTACGCGTGGTTCGATTCAACAAACGAATGCCGACCTGAGCCTCCAGCTCGCGCATGGTGTGGCTAAGGGTGGGTGGCGTCACACCAAGCCTGGCTGCGGCTCGCCTGAAACTGCGTTCTTTGGCAATAGCCACAAAGGCCACCAGCCCTGACAGGTCGGTTTTTTTCATTAGATTGATATAAATAATTTAATAGTGAGATGAATTTTTAACGGATAGTTATCCATATGGCAACAACATAGCATGGTGAAGTGTTCAATTACCCGGTATTAACGCCATGACTCAATATGCTGATTCAGTACAAACGCCGCTGCGCAAACGTCTGCAAGAAAAAGTCGTTCTGGTCACCGGAGGGGGCACCGGCATCGGGCGCGCCGCCGTCCTGGCCTATGCCCGTGAAGGCGCCAAAGTGGTGCTGGCCGGGCGGCGTTGGGCAGAAATCGAGGCCACCCGGCTCGACGTGATCAAAGAGGGCGGCGACGCGCTGGCCGTGGTGGCGGACATTACGCAGGAAGAGGATATCCGCCGCCTGCTCGCCACGGTGACGGCTCACTACGGGCGGCTGGATATCGCCTTCAACAATGCCGGCATTCTCGGTAACTTCGTCCCCATTCATCAGCAAACCAGCGCGGATTTCGACGCGGTGATAGCCACCAATCTCCGGGGCGTGTGGCTCTCGATTAAATACCAGGTCGAAACATTTCTGTCGCAGAATTCAGGCGGCGTGATCGTCAACACTTCCTCCTGGCTAGCCAAAGGCGCGCTTGCCGGTTCATCAAGTTATTCCGCCAGCAAAGGGGCCCTCGATGCACTGATCCGTGCGGTAGCGCTTGAATATGGCGAAAAAGCTATCCGCATCAACAACATCAACCCCGGCATTATCGATACGCCGATGGCCCATAGCAGCATCTCTGATCCTTCCGCCTTCACGCCGTTCATCACCCACACGCCCGCTCAACGCCTCGGCCTGCCTGAAGATATCGCTGATGTCGCCGTGTGGCTTTCAACGGATGACGCCCGCTTTATTACCGGCCAAAGCCTGCTGGTCGACGGTGGCTACACCATCGCCGGAATGCGTTGAAAGGCAGGCATGCCGACCCTTAACCCGCACCTCAGAAGGAAAAATGATGAACTACGTTCGCCTTGGTAACAGTGGCCTGAAAGTTTCCCGACTCTGTCTGGGCTGCATGACCTATGGGGCTCCCGCCTGGCGGCCCTGGGTATTACCCGAAGCCCAAGCCCGCCCTTTTATCCGTGACGCGCTGGAAGCCGGAATTAACTTTTTCGATACCGCCAATATTTACTCCGCAGGCGAAAGCGAACGCATTCTCGGCCGTGCGTTGAAAGACTTTGCTCGCCGGGAGGATATGGTGATAGCCACCAAGGCGTTCTTCCCTACAAGCGAGCATCCCAACAGCCGCGGTCTGTCGCGCAAACATATCATTCAGAGCGTCGAAGCTTCTCTACAGCGTCTGGGGACGGACTATATAGACCTGTTCGTCATGCACCGCTTCGATGAGGAAACGCCGATTGAGGAAACGGCCGACACGCTCGATACCTTGGTGCGTGCCGGCAAGATCCGTTACCTCGGCGCGTCTTCCATGCATGCCTGGCGCTTTATGAAAATGCTGGATTTTCAGCGCCATAATAAATTGGCCCCCTTTATTTCCATGCAAAGTCAGTACAACCTGATCACGCGCGAAGATGAGCTGGATTTAATTCCGCTGTGTCAGGAGGAAGGTATCGGCCTTACGCCCTGGTCGCCGTTGGCTCGCGGCACGCTGGCCGGAGCAAAGGGATCCGGCACATTACGCGCCGAAACTGACGAACAAAGCCCACGTTGGTACGGCGGGAGAAGCGAAGTAGAGCAATCCATCCAGGCCGTCGAAAGCATCGCCGCCGTTCGGGGAGTGCCTACGGCTCAGGTATCCCTCGCCTGGCTGGTGTCCAAAACGGCGGTCGCGGCCCCCATTGTGGGCATGTCCAAATCGCACCATCTCCAGGATGCCCTTAAGGCACTGTCTCTCACGCTGTCCAGTCAGGAAATCGCATCGCTTGAAGCACCCATGAAAGAGCAAATTCGCCCTCCGCGTTGGTAACCCCCATCATCCAGAACAAGAGAGGCTTCATGTTAAACCTATTGAAATATCACCCTGCACGGGCCGCACTCACCGCCCTGGCGCTCGCCATGATGATGCCTGCGGTTTCCGCTTCCGCGACATCCATTGCAACCCCCGCCTGCACATCAACCAGCCTGAAGCTACCGCCTGGCGCGCGCTATCCAAATGGCATAGCCCGTGCCTCTGACGGAACGCTGTACGTGGGCTTGGTCACCAGTGGGCGTATCCTGCGCAAACGTCCGAACGAGAATTGGCAGACCTTCTTTGCCGGGGCCGACACCGTTTTCTCCTCAACCACCCTGAGGCTGGATGAACAGCATGGGCTGTTATGGGGAAACTCTCCCGATTTCCTGCCGGCGGGCCAAACCCGCCCTCACCGTATTTTCGCCCTCAATATCTCGGATGCCACGATCAATCGAAGTTTAACGCTGCCTGAGGGAGGAATGGGCAATGACCTGGTCGTCGGCAAAGATGGCACGGTGTACGTCACCGAAACCAAAGCGGGCAGCATCATGAGGTTACGCCCGGGCGAGAGCGAGTTTAAGATCATCTTTCGCGATCCACGCCTGGCCGATCCAAGTGGCCTCGGTGCCGCAGGTATTGTCCTGATAAACGATCGGAGCATGGCAATCAGCAACTTCGGCAGCGGGAAGCTCTATACCCTGAGCTATGGGGAACAAACGCCAAAGCTGTCTGAAATAGAGCTGCCACGCACCATCGAGAATCCGGACGGCATGGGATTAGCCCCGGACGGCGCGCTGATCGTACTCGAAAATGGCATTAAAAGCGGTCAGGGCAGGATCCTGCGGATTATGTCCCCCGGCACTGCGGGCATGCACGCTATTGAAGTGATTCGCGAAGGAATGGAGTCACCGGTCAATCTGGATATCACGCCGCAAGGCTGCGCTTTCGTCAGTGAATCGCGCATTCGTCACCGCCTGCTGCCCGGGCGTGCAGCCGAGGTGCCCGACAGCTTTCGCATCTATCAACTCCAACTGCCCCTCTCCACTGCGGACTGACACTTGCCCTTCCGGGCTTGCGGGAGAATAAGCTCCTCAAGCCCGTCAAAGGTGGAGGATTATGATCTTTCGCGAGCGGCGTCCTGTTCGCTGCAACGATCTCCCTTGCCTTACAAACTCACTTTGTGCAGCGCTCCCAATTTTTACCTGTGACAGCGGATTGTCCGCTGGGCTAGTATAGCGTCGGTATAAAAAACTTATTGATCCCCATCGCCGGTAGCCGCGGTGCCCTCCGTTCCGTTTGGGATCGGTTTGATAAATGGCTTTACCTCGCCCTGCGGCCGCCTGCAGGCGTGATTTTTTGTAAAACGGCGTGAAACCTAACGATGAAAAACAACGTCAAAAATATTTTTAAATTCAATGGATTGGAAACAGTAATCTTATGAATAGCACCGACAAGCTCGATTCACACACGCCTATGATGCAGCAGTACCTGCGCCTCAAGGCCCAGCATCCCGAGATCCTGCTGTTTTACCGCATGGGCGACTTCTACGAGCTGTTCTATGATGATGCCAAGCGCGCGTCCCAATTGCTGGATATCTCGCTGACCAAGCGCGGTGCCTCAGCAGGGGAGCCTATTCCCATGGCCGGCGTTCCCCATCATGCGGTGGAAAACTATTTAGCCAAACTGGTGCAGCTAGGTGAATCCGTTGCCCTGTGCGAACAAATCGGCGATCCGGCCACCAGTAAAGGTCCGGTTGAGCGCAAAGTGGTGCGCATCGTCACGCCAGGCACCATCACCGACGAAGCCTTGTTACAGGAGCGTCAGGACAACCTGCTGGCCGCCATCTGGCAGGACGCACGTGGCTTTGGTTACGCGACGCTGGACATCAGCTCCGGCCGTTTCCGCGTTGCCGAACCGGCAGATATCGAGACCATGGCGGCCGAGCTGCAACGCACCAATCCCGCCGAGCTGCTTTATCCCGAAACCTTTGAACAGATGTCGCTGATTGAGCAGCGCCATGGTCTGCGTCGTCGCCCGCTGTGGGAATTCGAACCGGAGACCGCCCGTCAGCAGCTTAACCTGCAGTTCGGCACCCGCGATCTTACCGGCTTCGGCGTTGAACAGGCCCATCAGGCACTGCGTGCCGCCGGTTGCCTGCTGCAGTATGTAAAAGACACCCAGCGCACCTCATTGCCGCACATCCGTGGCATCACCATGGAGCGTCAACAGGATGGCATCATCATGGACGCCGCTACCCGGCGTAACCTCGAGCTGACCCAGAGCCTGTCCGGCGGCACTGAAAACACCCTGGCGGCGATCCTCGATCGCAGCGTCACGGCCATGGGCAGCCGCATGCTTAAGCGCTGGCTGCATATGCCGACTCGTGACATCAAGGTACTGAATGATCGTCAGCAAGCCATCGGCGCACTGCAGGATCTGTATGCCGATCTGCAACCTTCTTTGCGTCAGGTCGGCGATCTGGAACGTATCCTCGCCCGTCTGGCGTTGCGCAGCGCCCGTCCACGCGATCTGGCACGCATGCGTCATGCCTTCCAGCAGTTACCGGATATCCATGCGCTGTTAAAAGGCGTAAATACTCCGCATGTGCAGCACCTGCTGTCCCAGGTGGGTCAATTTGATGAACTGCAGGACTTGCTGGAGCGCGCCGTGGTGGAAGCCCCGCCGGTGCTGGTCCGCGACGGTGGCGTTATCGCCCCCGGCTACAACAGCGAGCTGGACGAATGGCGAGCCTTGGCCGATGGTGCCAGCGACTATCTCGACCGTCTGGAGATCCGCGAGCGCGAAAAGCTGGGGCTGGATACGCTGAAGGTCGGTTTCAATGGCGTTCATGGCTATTACATTCAGGTCAGTCGCGGGCAAAGCCATCTGGTACCGATCCATTACGTACGCCGTCAGACGCTGAAAAACGCCGAACGTTACATCATTCCCGAACTGAAAGAGTACGAAGACAAGGTGCTGACCTCTAAAGGGAAAGCGCTGGCCATCGAGAAAGGCCTGTACGAAGAGCTGTTCGATTTGCTGTTGCCACATCTGGGTGAATTGCAACAAAGCGCTGCGGCTTTGGCAGAGCTGGACGTGCTGGCTAACCTGGCTGAACGCGCCGAAACGCTGAACTACGCCTGCCCGACCATGAGCGAGCAGCCTGGCGTACGCATCACCGAAGGTCGCCACCCGGTGGTGGAGCAGGTATTGAGCGAACCCTTTATCTCCAACCCGCTGTCACTGTCGCCCCAGCGCCGAATGTTGATCATTACCGGTCCTAATATGGGCGGTAAAAGCACCTATATGCGCCAAACGGCGCTGATCGTACTGATGGCCCATATCGGCAGCTACGTGCCGGCAAGCAAGGCGGTCATTGGCCCGGTCGATCGCATATTTACCCGCGTAGGTGCGGCTGACGATCTGGCCTCCGGCCGTTCCACCTTTATGGTTGAGATGACCGAAACAGCCAATATCCTGCATAACGCCACCGAACACAGCCTGGTGCTGATGGACGAGATTGGCCGTGGCACCTCGACCTATGACGGTTTATCCCTGGCCTGGGCCTGTGCCGAAAATCTGGCCAGCCGCATCAAGGCCATGACCTTGTTCGCCACTCATTACTTTGAGCTGACCACCCTGCCGGAAAAAATGGAAGGCGTGGTTAACGTGCATTTGGATGCGCTCGAGCACGGTGACACCATCGCCTTTATGCACAGCGTGCAGGACGGTGCCGCCAGCAAAAGTTATGGGCTGGCGGTTGCCGCACTGGCCGGGGTGCCGCGTGAAGTGATCAAACGCGCGCGCCAGAAATTGCGGGAACTGGAAGCCATCTCCAGCCACACCGCCAGCGGTACCGTTGACGCCACCCAAATGACGCTGTTGAACGAGGAAACCTCTCCGGCGGTTGAAGCGCTTGAGGCCCTGGATCCGGATTCACTGTCTCCGCGCCAGGCGCTGGAATGGATTTACCGCCTGAAGAATATGGTCTAACTCGACGTATAAACAGCAAACGGTGAGCATCATGCTCACCGTTTTTATTTAATAAGGTTTATCGTTATTGTTACACAATGAAAGTAACAATGTTTCATATCCTGCTTTTGATTCGCCATGGCTATTAGCCATTGTCTATCAATTAAAATAATCAATTGGACGTGATGCATATCGAAGCGAATAATTAGGCCTCAATATATCCAGTCAGTTGTCAATGCGGGATCGCTCGCTGCTACTGCATTGGTGAAAGCACAATCCTTCCTACGGTGCTCTGCACCACCATACTGTTATTAAAACCCTTTTAAAACAGTACCGTTATAGCTGCATGTATTTAAATCAATAAAGTATTCTCACTTGAACAATGCCCCTTGCGAATGCTCACGTCAGTCATTTTATTTAATACAAACACCTATCCATCCTGTAGGAGTCATTTTATGAAACCTAAGCTTTTAGCTATAGTTTTTTCCATTCCGTTTATTTCCCTGACAAGCACCGGCGCCTTAGCTACGGACTCTCCCGACTATGCTACCATCGTGCAATCGGCTTATCAGAAATTTAAAAATGACAATCGTGGTAAGGTTGCGGATTATATTCCTGCATTGGCGGCTTACAGTGATAAAAATTACGCTATCGCGATTGCAACTGTAGATGGCAAACTCTATACCGCCGGAGATACACAAAAAATATTTCCACTGGAATCATTAACCAAAATATTCTCTTTATCTATCGCATTAAATCAACATGGCGCTGACAAAGTACTGAATGAGCTGGGTGCAAACTCAACCGGATTACCCTTTAATTCTGGCCTCGCCATCGAACTGCGTCCAGAGCGCCCGCAGAATCCACTGGTTAATGCCGGCGCCATTAGCACCGTCAGCTTTATCAATGCGAAAAATGCCAGCGATCGTTGGCAACAGATTATCGACAATATGAACGCCTATGCCGATGCTAAATTGAGCATTAATCTGGACGTTTATCATTCCGAATCCGTGACTAACCAGCATAACCAGGCGCTGAGTCGCTTGATGATGTCTTATGGCCGCATGTACAGCAATGCCGACGAAGCACTCGATATCTACACCAAACAGTGTTCGGTGAGCGCCACCACTGAGCAACTGGCCAAGATGGGGGCCGTATTGGCAAACGCGGGGAAATCCCCCTTCACTGGCAAGCAGCTACTGCAGCAACAATACGTCCCCAACGTGCTGTCAGAAATGGCGATCGCAGGTCTCTATGACGGCTCAGGGCAATGGCTATACAACGTAGGAGTCCCAGCCAAAAGCGGTGTTGGCGGCGGTATGGTCGCCGTCGTCCCTGGCCAATACGCCATTGCAGTCTACTCACCCCCCCTGGATAAAGCCGGCAATAGTGTCCGTGCACAGGAAGCAATCAGCTACGTTGCGCACGCAACCAAAGCCAACCTTTACGACTCTCACTGATCTCATTCCCGTCGTGCCAGCGCATCGGCGACTTCTAAGAATGTTCTATAGGCTGACAGCAAAAAGCTCGCATTAACCCTCGACCAGCGGGCGGCAGCAGGTCTTTCCCTAATCGCGGTTTTGCGGTATTCGTTAGAAAAAAAACGGCGAGCATTATGCTCACCGTTTTTATTTTGATGCGGTTCAACTGCCAACGTTACTCGCGGAACAGTGCCTCGATACTCAGGCCCTGCATCTGCAGTATTTCACGCAGGCGACGCAAACCTTCAACCTGGATCTGACGAACTCGCTCGCGAGTCAGGCCAATTTCACGGCCCACATCTTCGAGCGTCGCCGCTTCGTAGCCCAACAGGCCAAAACGACGCGCCAGCACCTCACGCTGTTTGGCGTTCAGTTCGAACAGCCATTTCACGATGCTCTGCTTCATGTCATCGTCTTGCGTGGTGTCTTCCGGTCCGTTGTCTTTCTCGTCTGCCAGAATGTCCAACAGCGCTTTCTCCGAATCCCCACCCAACGGCGTATCCACAGAAGTGATACGTTCGTTCAGGCGCAGCATGCGGCTGACGTCATCCACCGGCTTGTCGAGTTGCTCTGCAATCTCTTCAGCGCTCGGTTCATGATCCAGTTTGTGAGAAAGCTCGCGCGCGGTGCGCAAATAGACATTCAGTTCTTTAACTATGTGGATAGGCAAGCGGATAGTACGGGTTTGGTTCATGATCGCCCGCTCAATCGTCTGCCGGATCCACCAGGTCGCGTAGGTCGAGAAACGGAAACCGCGTTCTGGGTCAAACTTTTCCACTGCGCGGATCAGACCGAGGTTACCCTCTTCAATCAGATCCAGCAGCGCCAGGCCGCGGTTGCTGTAACGGCGGGCGATTTTCACCACCAGCCGCAGGTTGCTTTCAATCATTCGGCGGCGGGACGGCACGTCACCGCGCAGTGCACGCCGCGCAAAATAAACTTCTTCCTCTGCGGTAAGCAGCGGAGAATAACCGATTTCGCCCAGATAGAGCTGCGTCGCATCCAATACGCGTTGGGTCACGCCTTGTGACAACAACTCTTCTTCCGCTAGATCATTCTCACTGGCCTCTTCTTCTACCAGTGCTTTTTCGTCGAATGATTCCGCTTCCGTTGCGTTCTCGTCGAAATCCGCATCATCATGTAACTCGTTAACTTTCAGCGTATTTTGGCTCATATGCTGCTCCTACCCGTGATACCGCGAGCAGAATAACAGCGTATTCTGCCCAATCTATCGCTGCGGAAGATAACGCAGCGGGTTTACGGATTTCCCCTTGTAACGAATTTCAAAATGCAAACGTACTGAACTGGTTCCGGTGCTACCCATGGTGGCTATTTTTTGACCCGCCTTCACTTCTTGTTGTTCCCGGACCAGCATTGTGTCGTTGTGAGCGTAGGCGCTCAGGTAATCATCATTGTGTTTGATGATGATCAGATTACCGTAACCCCGTAAAGCGTTGCCTGCGTACACTACACGACCATCGGCGGTAGCGAAGATAGGCTGCCCACGGGACCCGGCGATATCGACACCTTTATTCCCACCTTCTGATGAGGAAAAGTTATCAATAATCTTCCCGTCAGTCGGCCATCTCCAGGTACTTACCGGAGCGCTGTTGCTGACGGTGCTGCTCACTGGTGGAGCAACGGCCGGTGCGGTAACAGGGGCTGTTGCGGTAGTTGCCGCCACTGCGCCTGCTGCAGGTAACATCTTACCTACATTCTGTTTACCCGAATTATCAGAATACGCGTTAGTTGATTGAGAATCAACCGTTGCAGTTTGTATCTGGGAGGTCGATGGCGGCTTTGGCACGCCGCCGCTGGTGGCATCTGTTGCCGCCAGCATACCGCCGTTTCCGGCCGCCGAACCATTACCAAGCTGAATGTTTTGACCCACATTCAGGCTGTAGGGTTCAGGAATATTGTTGCGTTGCGCCAGGTCACGGTAATCATTTCCGGTGATCCAGGCGATGTAAAACAGCGTATCTCCGCGCTTAACCGTGTAGGTATTGCCGCTGTAGCTCCCTTTGGGGATCGAAGTATAACTGCGGTTGTAAACAATGTGCCCCTCAGAGCCCACCTGTGCCCCAGCGTTGCTGGATGCAGCGGCTCCGGCACCACCACCGTTCACACTACTGATAGGGGCCGATGTTGACGCAGTGTTCGTACAACCCGCCAACCACAAACTTACCATCGTACACACCGCAACCCGGCGTAATGTAATCATTGGGCTTCCCGTGCTCATGCTTCCCCCATGACAGCAATATCAGCGATATATCCAAAATACCCTTTACATCGTAGCTGAGCTTTTAACATTCTCTACGTTCCTACAATGAAAGGTGCCCGCGGCCGATTCCTGAACGTCAGAAAACCTCATGCCGGAGCCTCAAAACAGCGCGCCAATGCTAACCACATTAGCGCTGCTGCACCATAAGACAACTGCGCAGAAAGGCAATTGTATTGAAAATTAGTTTTATTGAAACGCTAAAACCTTAACCGGAGGGGATGAAAGTGCAACAGATTTCATTTCCTGCCGAAAAATCAGACAATCGCTAGGCCAATTCGCCCTTCACCAACGGAACAAAGCGTACCGCTTCGACGGTATCGATAACAAATTCGTTCCCCTGACGCTGAATACGCTTGAGGGTTTGGGCCTGCTCACCGACCGGCAGCACCAAAATGCCACCGTCGTCCAGCTGTTCCATCAGCGCCGGGGGGATTTCCGGCGGCGCGGCGGTGACGATGATGGCGTCAAACGGCCCCCGCGACGCCCACCCTTGCCAGCCGTCGCCGTGGCGAGTGGAAACATTATGGAGATCGAGTTGCTTCAGGCGGCGCTTCGCCTGCCATTGCAATCCCTTGATACGCTCAACCGAGCACACGTGCTGCACCATATGCGCCAGGATGGCGGTCTGATAGCCGGAACCCGTGCCAATCTCAAGAACTCGCGAAGTGGGCGTCAGGTTCAGCAGCTCGGTCATCCGTGCCACCATATAGGGCTGGGAGATCGTTTGACCCGAGCCGATCGGCAGCGCGGTATTCTCATAAGCCTTGTGCTCAAGCGCTTCATCAACAAAGCGCTCACGCGGCACGGCCTCAATGGCCAGCAGCAATCGTTCGTCCTGGATCCCTTGTTGACGCAGTTGCGTCAGCAATGTGTGCATACGCTTGTTCACCATTCCCCGCCAACCCCTGCTTTGGTTAACCACGTTTTTACCACGTCCTGGGCCGCATAGGCGGTCAAATCCACCTGCAATGGCGTGATCGCCACATAACCCTGTTCTACCGCAGCGAAATCCGTGTCCGGCCCGACATCAAACTTATCACCAGGCGGCCCGATCCAGTAGAGGTTTTGCCCGCGCGGATCCTGTTGGCAGAACACCTTATCTGCCGGGTGACGGCTGCCGCAACGGGTCACTCGGATGCCTTTTATCTCATCCAACGGCAAGTCCGGCACGTTGATATTGAGAATTTTACCGGTGCGCAACGGCTCACGCAGCAAGGCTCGCAGCACCCGGCAGGTGATCGCCGCCGCCGCCGCATAATGCTGATGGCCGTTCAACGACACGGCCAGCGCAGGCAAGCCCAAATGGCGCCCTTCCATGGCGGCCGCCACGGTGCCGGAGTAGATAACGTCATCGCCCAGATTGGGACCGGCATTGATACCGGAAACCACGATATCCGGCGCAGGTTGCATCAGGGCATTCACCCCCAGGTACACGCAATCGGTCGGAGTTCCTTGCTGTACGGCGATATCCCCATTGGGCATCGTCAGGGTGCGCAATGGGGATTCCAGCGTCAGCGCATTGGAAGAACCGCTGCGGTTACGATCGGGTGCCACAACCTGCACCTCAGCAAACTCTCGCAGCGCTGCCGCCAGCACCTGAATGCCTGGGGCGGTAACACCGTCGTCATTACTCAGCAATATCCGCATAAGAGGTTGTCTTCTTTTTATCTCTCAACCAGGCACCGCTTAACGCAGCCTGGGATTTAACTACTCGGTATGACCGCCCAAAAGGAGGCGCTTAATCAGCAGATATTATGTTTACTGCCCCCGCCATGTCCAGTGACCATGGGAAAAGGCAGGGAACTCAAGGCTAAACTGCCGCGAGCCAATCTTATGGCGAAAAAAAACCTGCTTGCGCAGGTTTCAGGTTATTGACAAAGGGGGATAAAAGCGTGGTTTTTCCCCCTTTGTGTTATCAGTCGAAAATCAATAAATTGATTTTCCTGATTATTTTCAAAACCTTTAGCGCCTGCCGCCAAACATTATATGTTTGTCAGCAGTCTCAAACCGGCGTAAAACCGGTTTCTTGATTATTACTCGCTAATATCCGCATCGCTACTGTCCTGCCGCATAATTTCGCGCACCACGCTGGTGGCAAAACTGCCGGCCGGCAGCCAGAAACGCAGTTCGACGGTGGCATCATCCCACCAGTCCCACTGCATATCTTTCGGCTGTAACAGCAATGCTCGGCGGGCCGGATCTACGCGTTCGCGCTTTAAAAGCGACATCAGCTCCGGCTGTTCCAGCAGGCACTGCTGTTCGAAGCTCAACGCTTCCCCGGCGGTGCCCGGCTCACCATCACCCGGCAAAGGAGCGGTAATCATCAGCTCACCGGCCTCCAGGCGTTGCTGCAACGCTTCCAGCTCTTCCGGTTTGGCGACAAACCAGCTGCCACGACCGCTAAGCTGAAGGGCATCCCCTTCCAATACGGTATGTTGCTGCTGATTGGCCAATCGCCGGCTGGCGATCAGGTTAAACAGCGCGCTGCGGCTGGCGGAAAGATAAAAGCTACGCTTGCTGCGTTCTTTCACCCGGATCTCGTCATTCGCCCAGCGCCGTGCCATCACCAGATTGTTACCGCCGCGCCCAAAGCGCTGGCTGCCGAAGTAATTCGGTACACCGCCGGCCTCAATCGCCTGCAGGCGTTGTTCTACATCCTGACGATCGGAAATATGACGCAGCACCAGAGTAAAGGCATTGCCTTTTAACGTGCCAATCCGCATTTTGCGCAGGTGGCGGGCGCTGGCCAGCACTTCACAACCTTCCAATGAGAACTGGGTAAAGTCCGGCGTTTCTTTCCCTGGCAGATGCAAACAGAACCACTGTTCGGTTACCGCATGGCGATCTTTTAGGCCCGCGTAGCTGACGGAGCGGGCATGAATACCGGCAAAGCGCGCCAGATAATCGGCGACGAACTGGGTGTTACAGCCGTTTTTGCGGATGTTCACCAGCACGTGTTCGCCTTCGCCATCCGGCTTAAAGCCCAGATCTTCCACCACCACGAAATCTTCCGGGTTGGCCTTCAGCACGCCGGTGCTTTGCGGCTGGCCATGCAGCCAGGTCAGGTTAGCCATATCCATGCGCTTATTCCTTGATCAACAAGGCAACCGCTTCGCAGGCAATACCCTCGCCACGCCCGGTGAAACCGAGTTGTTCGGTGGTGGTAGCCTTAACGTTAACGTCGTCCATATGGCATTGCAGATCTTCCGCCAGGAAAATGCGCATTTGCGGGATGTGCGGTGCCATTTTAGGGGCCTGGGCAATAATAGTGATGTCCAGGTTCCCCAGACGATAGCCTTTGGCACGGATGCGTTTCCAGGCTTCGCGCAGCAACTCGCGACTATCGGCACCTTTGAAGGCCGGGTCGGTATCCGGGAACAGCTTGCCGATATCCCCCAGCGCCGCTGCGCCCAGCAGGGCATCGGTCGCGGCGTGCAGTGCTACGTCGCCGTCGGAGTGGGCCAGCAAACCTTTTTCATAAGGAATACGAACGCCACCGATCACCAACGGGCCTTCGCCGCCAAATTTATGTACGTCAAAACCGTGGCCGATACGCATGATGCGCTCCTTAATTGTCTAACTGAGTTAAATAGAATGCCGCCAGCGCCAAATCTTCCGGCCGCGTGACCTTAATATTGTCCGAACGCCCATTGACCAGCAACGGGTGATAGCCGCAGTGCTCCAGGGCCGAAGCCTCGTCGGTCACCGTCGCCCCGTCATCCAGCGCACGCTGCAGGCACTGCTTGAGCAACACCAGTGGGAACAGCTGCGGCGTTAACGCATGCCACAGGTCCTGACGTTCCACCGTATGAGAAATGGCACCGTGGCCAGGCTCTGCACGCTTCATGGTGTCACGCACCGGCGCGGCCAGAATGCCCCCCACGTCGCTGTGTTGGGTAATCGCCAACAGGCGCTCGAGATCGTCGGCATGCAGACAGGGGCGCGCGGCGTCGTGCACCAGTACCCATTTGGCCTCGCCGGCCAACTGCAAGCCCGCCATTACCGAGTCGGCGCGTTGCTGCCCGCCGATGGTGGCCTGCACTCGGGGATCTTGCGCAATCGGCAACTGGTGAAACTGCTGGTCATCCGGCCCGATTGCCACAATCACCTGCGAGATGCGCGGATGGCGCAGCAACGCATGGATCGCGTGTTCGAGAATGGTTTGGTGGCCGATGGTTAAGTATTGCTTTGGGCAATCAGCCTGCATGCGGCTGCCAATACCGGCAGCGGGCAGGACGGCGATCACCGATGGAAAGGTTCCTGCGGAGTGATTCATGCGTTACTTTTGTAGGTTATTTTGCGAGGCGGACGCCGCGTTGCGTCGGGATTGGTCAGGAACCAGACGATAGAAAGTCTCACCGGGCTTAATCATGCTCAGTTCATTGCGCGCACGCTCTTCGATCGCTTCCTGACCGCCGTTCAAATCGTCGATTTCGGCGAACAGCTGATCGTTACGCGCTTTCAATTTAGCATTGCTGCCCTGTTGGAGCGCAACGTCTTCATTGACCCGCACGTAATCGTGAATACCATTTTTGCCCAGCCACAGTGAATACTGTAACCAACCGAGCAATGCCAGCAATAGCAGCGTAAGTTTTCCCATCTCCGCCCCCTGAAAAACCGACCAATCATCCCACAACTTTTCGTTGGACTCCACACAGAGAACGGCATTTCGCCGCCAAATTCAGAGTAGGATGATAATTTCCTGAGTTTATAACCTAAATTCACTGCGAAAGCGGCAAAAAAAACCACTTTCACCGCAGAAAAACCAACCAACGCCCCCGCATTTTTCCCCTTCAGCGTTTTTTTCGGTTATGCAGCAAGAAAAACTGGCTACACGCTAATTTCACCAAAGCATTCGCCACCGACAAGCACAAACTGCATATTTAACACCATTAAAAATTTCATCATCAGGTAGGAGTTGTGTTTTTATTCATTAAAGATTATTTTTATGCACTCATAGTGCATAAATAAATCCAATGGATCATTTTTAATTACCGGGGATAGCGATGTTTAAATCTTTAGTTGTGATTGGCGCCTGCCTGGCCGCCACCCTGTCGGCCTCAGTCCTGGCGGCTGAGCCTACCTACGTCGTCGGCTCTGGCGGCACCTACCGTCCGTTCGAATTCGAAAACAGCAGCAAACAACTGGAAGGCTTTGATATCGATATCATCAAGGCGGTAGCCAAGGCCGAGAACTTTCAGGTCAAACTGGTGAATACGCCGTGGGAAGGTATTTTCGCAACGCTGAACTCCGGCGATCGCGACATCATTATTTCCGGCATCACCATTACCGACAAACGCAAACAAATGGTTGATTTCTCTGCACCTTACTTCCCGGCAGAGCAGGCTATCGTGGTTCCCAAAGACTCCGGCGTCGACTCCATCGCCGCCTTGAAAACGCTGAAGGTCGGCGTAGTCAACTCCAGCACCGGCGACATCGTGGTGTCCGACGTGTTAGGCAAAAACAACACCGCCATCAAACGTTTCGACAATACCCCGCTAATGCTGCAAGAGCTGTATGAAGACGGTATCGGCGCGGCCGTGGGCGACGTCGGCGTGGCCAAGTTCTACATCAAAACTCATCCGGAAAAAGAGTTCAAACTGGTGTCCGATGCCAAATTCGAACGTCAGTATTTCGGTATCGCCGTGGCCAAAGGCAATGACGAACTGCGCGGCAAAATCAACGCCGGCCTGAAGAAAATCATCGCCGACGGCACCTACGCCAAAATCTACCAGACCTGGTTTGACAGCAACGTCCCCACGCTGCCCGCCGAATAATAGACCGGCGCTCGTCAGCGCAGCAGCCTGAAAACTTTTTAAGAAGGAACCGACCTTGAATTTCCGTTGGGAGATAATCCAGGAGTACGCCCCGCTGTTTATGGAAGGCGCCTGGATGACCATCAAATGCACCATTATCTGCGTGATACTGGGCACCACCTGGGGGCTGCTCCTCGGGCTCGGCCGCCTGGCGCAGGCACCACACGGCATCTGGAAACCGATACTGCATTACGGCGTTCAGTGGCCGGTGCGCATCTACATCAGCGCCTTCCGCGGTACGCCGCTGTTTGTCCAGATTATGGTGGTGCATTTCGCGCTAGTGCCGCTGTTTATCAACCCACGTGACGGTCTGCTGGTCACCAGCGGTCTGATGAGCACCGATTTCGCCCGCGCGCTGCGCTCCGATTACGGCGCATTTCTCTCCTGCGTGGTGGCGATTACGCTTAACGCAGGTGCCTATGTCTCGGAAATTTTCCGCGCCGGCATTCAGTCTATCGATCGCGGTCAGATGGAAGCCTCACGCTCGCTGGGCATGAGCTACGGCAAAACCATGCGCAAAGTGATCCTGCCGCAGGCGTTTCGCCGCATGCTGCCGCCGCTGGGCAACAATGCGATTGCCATCGTCAAAGACTCTTCGCTGGCCTCCGCCATCGGACTTGCCGATCTGGCCTATGCCGCCCGCACGGTTTCCGGCGCCTATGCCACCTATTGGGAGCCCTACCTGACCATTTCGTTGGTCTATTGGGTCCTCACCTTCCTGCTTTCGCTGATGGTGCAACACATGGAAAAGAGGTTTGGGAAAAGTGATTCGCGTACATAACCTGCAAAAACAATTCGGCGAAAGCCACGTGCTGCGTGGTATTTCCTGCGAAATCGCAGCCAACGAAGTGGTCTGCGTCATCGGCCCGTCCGGCTCCGGTAAAAGCACCTTCCTGCGCTGTATCAATGCGCTGGAAACGCTGTCCGGCGGTGAGATCCTGGTGAACGGTTTTGCCATACACAGCCAGAAAACCGATCTCAATAAAATGCGTGAAAGCGTCGGCATGGTGTTTCAACGCTTTAACCTGTTCCCGCATATGACGGTGCTGGAAAACATCATCATGGCGCCGATGGGGGTGAAAAAACTGTCGCGCGCAGAGGCCATACTGCGGGCAGAGGCGCTGCTGCAAAAGGTGGGCCTGCTGGACAAAATTGACACCTATCCCAACAGCCTGTCCGGCGGTCAACAACAGCGGGTAGCCATTGCTCGCGCGCTGGCGATGGAACCGAAAATCATGCTGTTCGACGAACCGACCTCCGCGCTCGATCCCGAGTTGGTCGGCGAAGTGCTGGCGGTGATGAAGTCATTGGCGCACGAAGGCATGACGATGGTGGTGGTGACGCATGAAATGGGCTTTGCCCGTGAAGTGGCCGATCGGGTGTTGTTTATCGATCAGGGGATCATCCAGGAAGAAGGTACGCCACAGCAGATTTTCAGCCAGCCGGCCAATCCGCGCACTCAGGCTTTTCTGAGCAAAGTTTTGTAACCTTCGGCACGGCTTTGCAATGCTTTGGGCGCAGGCGACTGCGCCCTTCCCCTCACCAACCGGTCAAAAAGCTGAACACCAGCCAGAACAGGCACAGAACGAGGGTCCCGGTCAGCAGCAGCGTAAAAATCAGCCGACCACGCAGCAGCATGCTGAGCGTGATGCCAATCAGCACCGAAACCGGCATCAGCGCCAGGAAAAACGGCCAGGTGTAAAGCAGGAAGAAAAGGGTGTTAGAGCCATAAACCAAAAACGGCACCGCGAAGGCCAGCCAGTAGAAAACAAAGCCGCAGACACCGCCCAGGAAAGAATAAGAGGGCTCCTCTTTCTCCTGGTTCGCGTCAATCAAGATAGGCGAGACATTTTGCATAGCGATCCCTGGTTATTCGGCGCGCTCTCCGGCGGGCTTAGCGTAAAAAGCGTATGGCGCAAAAACGCCACACGCTTTTCTGAATTCAGGGTTTGATAATAGCCCGACCACGCAGCACGTCTAACAATTGCGCAATCAAATTTGTTACCAATTGTTGGCCATCAAGGTGAATATCCGGCCGTTGGGGTGCCTCGTAAACCGAGTCGATGCCGGTGAAATTACGCAGCTCGCCGGCACGGGCTTTTTTGTACAATCCTTTCGGATCCCGCACTTCACAAACTGCCAACGGCGTGTCGACAAACACCTCGATAAAACGATCTTCATCCAGGAGTTCACGTACCATCTGCCGTTCGGCGCGATGTGGGGAAATGAAAGCGGTCAACACCACCAGGCCGGCGTCCACCATCAGTTTCGCCACTTCGCCCACGCGGCGAATATTTTCGCGCCGGTCGTCGTCGGAAAAACCCAGGTCGCGGCACAGGCCGTGACGCACGTTATCGCCATCCAGCAGATAGGTGCTGACACCATGGGCGTGCAGCGCCTGTTCCAGCGCACCGGCGACGGTAGATTTGCCCGAGCCGGACAGCCCGGTAAACCACAGCACCACGCCTTTGTGGCCGTTGCGGACTTCGCGATCTGCACGCGTTACCGCATGCGGATGCCAGACCACGTTGTCATCATCCGGCCCGGTCGGCCGCAGTTGAGCGTCGGTCACGTTATTTTCCCCCAATCAGGTCGCGCGCGCCCCAATGTGGGAAGTGTTTACGCACCAGTGCATTCAATTCCAGCTCAAATGCGCTGAAGTCGCCGGCGGATGTCTGTGCGTCCTGCAAGGTTTCGCGGATCAAGCCGGCCCCCACGGTGACGTTACTCAGGCGATCGACAAAGATCAGCCCACCGGTATCATGGTTGCGTTGATAGCTGTCCAGTACCAGCGGTTCATCAAAGGTCAGTTCCACCAAACCAATGCCATTGAGCGGTAAAGTGTCCGCCTGGTGCTGCGCCAACGAGTTGATTTCCACCTGGTGGCGTATGCCTTCTACCCGCGCACGGGTCTTTTTACCGGCCACTTTGATGTCGTAGCTTTGGCCCGGCAACAACGGTTTTTCAGCCATCCACACCACGTCCACCAGCGCACTTTGCGCCGCTTTCAGAGTTTCCCCGGCATCGACCAGCAGATCGCCGCGGCTGATGTCCACTTCATCTGCCAGCACCAGCGTAATCGCCTCGCCCGGCACCGCTTCCTGCAGATCGCCATCAAAGGTCACAATGCGCGCTACGGTAGACTCCAGGCCGGAAGGCAATACCTTCACGCGTTGCCCGACGCGCACCACACCCGCGGACAGCGTGCCCGCATAGCCCCGGAAATCCAGGTTAGGACGGTTGACATACTGCACCGGGAAACGCAGCGGCTGCGTCTCGCGTTCGCTGATCACGTCCACGCTCTCCAGCACCTGCAGCAGCGTTGGGCCGCTGTACCAAGGCATCTGGGCGCTCTCACTGGCCACGTTGTCGCCATCCAGCGCCGACAAGGGCACAAACTTGATGTCCAGATCGTTCGGCAACTGCTGGGCGAAGGTCAGGTAGTCCTGCTTGAACTGCTCGAACACCGACTCTTGGTAATCCACCAGATCCATTTTATTGACCGCCACCACCAGATGGCGAATGCCCAACAGCGTGGCGATAAAGCTGTGCCTGCGGGTTTGATCCAGAACCCCTTTGCGCGCATCGATCAACAGGATCGCCAGATCGCAGGTTGAGGCCCCGGTCGCCATATTGCGGGTGTACTGCTCATGCCCCGGCGTATCGGCAATAATAAATTTGCGCTTTTCGGTCGAGAAATAGCGATAGGCCACGTCGATGGTAATGCCCTGCTCGCGCTCGGCCTGCAGGCCATCGACCAGCAGCGCCAAATCGAGTTTCTCGCCCTGGGTGCCAATGCGTTTGCTGTCGCTGTGCAGCGTAGACAGCTGATCTTCGTAGATCTGACGGGTATCGTGCAGCAAGCGGCCAATCAGGGTACTTTTGCCGTCATCGACGCTGCCGCAGGTCAGGAACCGTAACAGACTTTTGTGTTGCTGCGCATGCAGGTAAGACTCGACCCCGCCCTGCTCAGCGATTTGTTGTGCAATTGCGTTGTTCATCCGGCGGCTCCTTAGAAATACCCTTGACGCTTTTTCAGCTCCATCGAGCCGGACTGATCGCGGTCGATCATCCGTCCCTGGCGCTCACTGGTGGTAGACACCAACATCTCTTCGATGATCTCCGGAAGCGTCTCCGCTTCGGAATCCACTGCGCCGGTCAGCGGCCAACAGCCCAGCGTGCGGAAACGCACCATGCGCTGGCTGATCACTTCGCCCGGCTGCAGATCGATACGATCGTCGTCCACCATCAGCAACATGCCGTCGCGCTCTACCACCGGACGCGGTTTTGCCAGATACAGCGGCACGATGTCGATTTTTTCCAGGAAAATGTATTGCCAGATATCCAGCTCGGTCCAGTTCGACAGCGGGAACACGCGAATGCTCTCGCCCTTGTTGATTTGGCCGTTGTAGTTGTGCCACAGCTCCGGACGCTGGTTTTTCGGATCCCAACGATGGAAGCGGTCACGGAATGAATAGATACGCTCTTTGGCACGTGACTTCTCTTCGTCACGGCGGGCACCGCCAAAGGCAGCATCAAAACCGTATTTGTTAAGCGCCTGCTTCAGGCCTTCGGTTTTCATGATATCGGTATGCTTGGCGCTGCCGTGAACGAACGGGTTGATGCCCATCGCCACGCCTTCCGGGTTTTTGTGGATCAGCAGTTCAAAACCGTACTCTTTTGCAGTGCGATCGCGGAATTCGTACATTTCACGGAATTTCCAACCGGTATCCACATGCAGCAACGGGAACGGCAGCGTACCCGGGTAAAATGCCTTACGCGCCAGGTGCAGCATCACGGAAGAGTCTTTACCGATGGAATAGAGCATCACCGGGTTGCCGAATTCAGCGGCGACTTCACGGATGATATGGATACTCTCCGCCTCCAATTGCCGCAAATGAGTGAGTCGTTTTTCGTCCATAACAGATCCTTAAGCCAAATTCACGACGGCGGGCCGTGATGCCCCTTCCGTCTGCGGTTGATGCCCAAACCAGGCAATTTGATGATGCAGCTCCACCACTTCGCCGATCACCAGCAGCGCCGGCAAAGGTGCCTGTTGAGCCAATTTTTCAAGCTGTTGCAGCGTGCCGGTTTGCACCAGCTGATCCGCACGCGTACCGCGGCTGATCACCGCCACCGGCGTCGTGGGCGCGCGGCCGTGGGCTATCAGGCGCTGGCTGATGTCCGCCGCCTTCATGGTGCCCATGTAGATAGCCAGAGTCTGACGCGCTCGCGCCAAGTCTGACCAGTCCAGCCCGTCGCCGTCAGGACGGCAGTGGCCGGTAATAAAAGTCACGCTCTGCGCATGATCGCGGTGCGTCAGCGGAATGCCGGCATAGGCCGTTGCGCCGGCCGCCGCGGTGACGCCAGGCACCACCTGGAACGGAATGCCCGCGGCGGCGGCCACCTGCAGCTCTTCGCCGCCGCGGCCAAAGATAAAGGGATCTCCGCCTTTCAATCGCACCACGCGCTTGCCCTGCTGCGCCAGTTCCACCAACAGGCGGTTGGTTTCTTCCTGGATCACCGAGTGTGCTCCTGCACGTTTTCCCACGCAGATGCGTTCGGCATCGCGACGCACCAGATCCAGAATTTCATCGCTGACCAGATGGTCATACAGCACCACGTCAGCCTGCTGCATCACCTGCAGCCCGCGCAGGGTTAATAACCCCACGTCGCCAGGCCCGGCGCCCACCAGCGCAATTTCCCCCTGGGTACCTTCACCGCCCAGGGCAAACTGCTGTAAATCCTGCTCCAACTGCCGCTCGGCCTGCGCGGACTGGCCATTAGCTACTAGCGTGGCAAAACGTCCGCCGAATGTTTTTTCCCAAAAACGACGACGTTCGCCGATGGCATTCAGTCGCTGTTTTACCTGGCCGCGCCAGCGTCCAGCCACCTCAGCCATCTGCCCCAGACTGGCGGGCAACAAAGCTTCGAGCTTTTCACGCAGCATACGTGCCAGCACCGGCGCCTGGCCGCTGGAAGAGACGGCAACCACCAGCGGGGAACGATCGATAATCGACGGAAAGATGAACGAACAGCACGGCTGATCATCGACCACGTTGGCCAGCACCCGACGTTTATCCGCTTCGGCAAAGACTTCTGCATTCAGCGCGCTGTCGTCGGTTGCGGCGATCACCAGGAACACCTCATCCAGTTGCTGAGCGGCAAAAGCCTGCCCCTGCCAGCGGATGTGCCCCTGCTGACGCAGTTCTTCGAGTATGGGTGAGAGTGACTGCGCAACTATCCGTATTTCAGCCCCGGCGCGCAGGAGAAGATCCACTTTGCGCGCAGCCACTTCGCCGCCGCCAACGACCAACACCGGGCGTTGTTTCAGGTCGGCAAATATAGGTAGATAGTCCACAACAGCCTTTTCATATATGCAGAATGATAGTGTGACTATACGGGCTGAGATTTGGCCTCTGAAATGACGAAAAGGAATGACTAGTTCAATAATGGAATAAGGCGCAGTGCGTCGGGGTTTGCGGCAGTTATGCGCTGGACAAGGCCGTGATCATTATTCAGACCAGGTATGCGTCAGGAGACAGATGTTAAAACCAAAACTTCGCGACGGTCATGCACAAAGCAGCGGCGGCCAATATAGTGCTAACCATCCATTTGGTTTGATTGGACATCTCTTTATGGACCAAACCGATCTCTCGGTGCAGCAATCCCACTTCCTTATGCAAATCGCCTTTGGTGACAAACTCCACTGAACGTGTGGTCAGCGTGGCCAAATCGGTTTTGACCTGATTAAGAGCATGATCCACATACTCAGCTTTTTTCTCTATCAGGCCGATCCTGTTATCACATTTGTCCAACATCAGGGTTTCTCCTTCGATCCGTAAGAACCTTACCGCCGAATAATAAACCACTCTACGGGCAGGGTTAAATAGTGATACTCGTAATATGCCAAGCATTTCGCAAAATGAGCCGCACGGGCCATCAATCGATATTCATCGTTGCGCACAGCACCGAAACTTTGCCCTGGCAGCACCAAATTTAAGAGCGGGAGAAATTGTTTAATCTTGCCGACCGTCTCATACTGGACACCGCAAAAAAACAATCGGTCTCGTCGATATCAAAGAAGGATTTTTCGGTATGTTTTCCCGTTTTTACCTGAAGACCGGCCTGCTGCTGGCAGCGCTCGGCGGTGTTTTCAGCGTTTCGGCAGCCACTCAGCCCGCAAAAGATGCCCCGATGGGCAGATTCGCCGCCGAGCAGACTCGCCACATCGCCACCTATTTTCCTGGCCGCATGGCCGGCAGCCCGGCAGAATTGCTCACCGCAGACTATCTGAAACAGCAGTTCAGCAAGATGGGGTATCAGAGCGATATCCGCAGTTTCAACACGCGCTATCTGTACACCAGCAAAGACGGCAAGAAGAACTGGAATAACATTACCGCCAGCTCGGTAATCGCCGCTAAAAATGGCAGCCTTCCGCAGCAAATTCTGATTGTGGCGCATTTTGATACCTACACGCCGCAAAGCGACGCCGATCTGGACAACAACCTTGGCGGCCTGACGTTGCAGGGGGTCGATGACAATGCCTCTGGCGTCGGCGTAATGCTGGAGCTGGCGGATCGTCTGAAGAACATTCCCACCGCTTACGCCCTGCGCTTTGTCGCCACCAGCGCCGAAGAGCTGGGTTCGCTGGGTGCGCAGAACTATCTGCAGCGCATGAGCGAAGAGGAGAAACGCAATACCCTGCTGGTGATTAACCTCGACAGCCTGATTACCGGCGATCGCCTGTATTTCAACGCCGGCCTCAATACGCCGCCAAAGCTGGCGAAACAGAGCCGCGATCGCGCATTGGATATTGCCCACCGCTACGGCATCGCCGCAGCCACTAACCCAGGCAGCAAAGCGCACCCGAAAGGCACCGGCTGCTGTTCCGATCAGGAAGTGTTCGATAAAGCCGGTATCCCGGTGCTGTCGGTAGAAGCCACCAACTGGTCACTGGGCGATAAAGACGGCTATCAGCAGCGCGCTGTCAGCCCCCATTTCCCGCAGGGCATCACCTGGCATCGTCCGCAGTACGATAACCTGCAGTATCTGGAGCGCAATCTGCCAGGGCGTATCGACAAGCGCAGCCGCGAGAGCGTACAGATCCTGCTGCCACTGATTAAAGAGCTGGCTCAGGCGCACCCGCCCAAAGTCCAAAAACAGAAAAAGTAGTCTTCCTGAAAACGCCAAGGGCCCAGCAGATGCTGAGCCCTTAAAGAGGTTAATGCGCTATTAGCCTTCGTGCAGGCCGCACTCACGCTTCAGGCCGAAGAAGCGAGTTTCTTCTTCGCTCATGCCCGGTTCCCACTTCTGCGTGGTATGGGTATCCCCCACTGACAGATAGCCCTGTTCCCACAGCGGGTGATAACTGAGGCCGTGCTCAGTCAGGTATTGATAAATCTTGCGGTTGTCCCAGTCGATAATCGGCAGGATCTTGAACACCCCACGTTGCACCGCCAGCACCGGTAGATTGGCGCGGCTGCCGGATTGCTCGCGGCGCAGGCCGGCGAACCAGGTTTGTCCGCCCAGCGTTTCCAATGCGCGGTTCATCGGCTCAACCTTGTTGATCAAGTTGTATTTTTCGATACCTTCAACGCCCTGCTCCCACAGCTTGCCGTAGCGGGCCTCTTGCCAGGCTGGCGACTGTTCGGCACGAAACACCTGCAGGTTCAGCTTCAGTTTGTCGACCAGTTGATCGATAAACTGATAGGTTTCAGGGAACAGATAGCCGGTATCGGTGAGGATCACCGGAATATCCGGTTTGATCCGCGTGACCAGATGCAGGCACACCGCCGCCTGAATGCCAAAACTTGAAGAGAGCACAAACTCGCCGGGCAGATGTTCCAGCGCCCATTCCACGCGTTGCTCGGCGGAAAGCGTTTCCAACTGGCCATTAACTACCGCCAGTGCCAACGCCTGCCCAGACTTGGGCAGCGCATTCAGCGCCGCCAGATCGAATTCAGCCATGTTGCCTGCCTCCTGATGCTTGAATCATACCGCGCGGATCCGGCCCCCGCTGTAAGCGGGGCCAAACGGCGTCAGTCCCAGAAATCCTGCGCCGAATCAATCACCGGCTTGACCACGCCGACGCGGATGGTGAAATCACCAAAACCTTCGCCCGTGTTACGCTCTGTGGCCCAGCGGCCCACCAGTTGGTCAATCTCTCGCAGAATTTCTTCTTCGTTGATATTTTCCCGGTACATGCGCGGAATACGCGTACCTTCCCGGTTGCCGCCCAGATGCAGGTTATAGCGGCCAACCGCTTTCCCCACCAGGCCAATTTCCGCCAATAACGCGCGGCCACAGCCGTTCGGGCAGCCTGTAATACGCAACACTATGTGCTCGTCACCCACGCCGTGGCTGTGCAGGATCCCTTCCACTTTAGTGACGAACGCCGGCAGGAAACGCTCAGCCTCCGCCATGGCCAACGGACAGGTCGGGAAGGATACGCAGGCCATCGAGTTTTGACGTTGCTCGCTGATCCCGTCGTCGATCAACCCGTGTTCACGAGCGATCGCTTCGATCTTCGCCTTCTCACTTTCCGGTACGCCGGCGACAATCAGGTTCTGGTTGGCCGTCAGACGGAAATCCCCTTTGTGGATCCTGGCGATCTCGGCAACGCCGGTTTTCAACGGGCGCCCTGGATAGTCCAGCAGGCGGCCATTCTCGATAAACAGCGTCAGGTGCCACTGGTTATCAATGCCTTTAACCCAACCAATGCGATCGCCACGGCCGGTAAACTCGTACGGACGGATCGGTTCAAAGGTGATACCGGCCCGTTTTTCCACTTCGGCACGGAAGGTATCAACCCCAACGCGTTCCAGCGTGTATTTGGTTTTGGCGTTCTTGCGATCGGTACGGTTACCCCAGTCGCGCTGGGTGGTCACCACCGCTTCAGCGACCGCCAGCGTATGCTCCAGCGGGATATAGCCAAATTCGCTGGCCTTGCGCGCATAGGTTTTCTTGTTGCCGTGTTCAATCGACAGGCCACCGCCTACCAGCAGGTTAAAGCCCACCAGCTTGCCGTTTTTGGCAATCGCGACAAAGTTCATGTCGTTGGCGTGCAGATCCACGTCGTTTTGCGGCGGGATCACCACCGTGGTTTTGAACTTGCGCGGCAGATAAGTCGCCCCGAGGATCGGTTCCTCGTCGGTGCTCGCCACTTTTTCCTGATCCAGCCACACTTCGGCATAGGCTCGGGTACGCGGCAGCAGATGTTCGGAGATCTTTTTCGCCCACTCGTAGGCTTCCTGGTGCAGCTCGGACTCCACCGGGTTAGAGGTGCAGAGCACGTTGCGGTTGACGTCGTTAGCCGTGGCCAGCGCGTCCAACCCCAGGCGACCCAACAGCTGGTGAACCGGCTTAACATTGCCCTTCACAATGCCATGGAACTGGAAGGTCTGACGGTTGGTGATGCGGATGCTGCCGTACAGCGTGCTTTCCTGCGCGAACTTGTCAATGCCCAGCCACTGCTGTGGGGAGATAATCCCCCCCGGCAGACGGCAACGCAGCATCATGGCGTGGCGCGGTTCCAGCTTCTGTTCGGCGCGTTCGGCGCGGATATCACGGTCGTCCTGCTGGTACATCCCGTGGAAGCGGATCAGCAGGAAGTTGTCACCGTTAAAACCGCCGGTCAGGCCATCCTTCAAGTCTTCGGCGATGGTGCCGCGCAGGAAGTTGCTTTCTTTCTTCAAACGCTCGGCATCGGCCAATTTGCCTTCGACCACCAGAGGTCCCGGGTGTTTATCACTCATCAGTAGACATCTCGCTGATAACGGCGCTCAAGGCGCAGCTCACTTAAAAATTCATCCGCCAGCTCGGTATCCATGCCACCGTGCTCGGCCACCAGTTCCAGTAATGTGTTTTCCACGTCTTTCGCCATGCGGTTCGCATCGCCACAAACGTAAATGTGCGCGCCTTCCTGGATCCAACGCCACACTTCCGCGCCCTGTTCGCGCAATTTGTCCTGGACATAGACTTTATGCTGCTGGTCACGTGACCAGGCCAGATCGATGCGGGTCAGCAGGCCGTCTTTCACATAGCGCTGCCATTCGACCTGATACAAAAAGTCTTCAGTAAAGTGCGGGTTGCCGAAGAACAACCAGTTCTTGCCGCCGGCACCATCAGCATCACGCTGTTGCATAAAGGCGCGGAACGGCGCAATGCCCGTGCCTGGCCCAATCATGATCACCGGAGTTTCCGGGTTGGCCGGCAGGCGGAAATTGTCGTTATGTTCGATGAACACCCGCACGTCGCCATCTTCTTCCAGCCGATCGGCCAGGAAACTGGAGGCTCCGCCTGCGCGGGCCCGGCCTTCGATGTCGTAACGCACCACGCCGACGGTCACGTGCACTTCATTTTCGTTTTCGGCTTGCGACGAGGCAATGGAATACAGCCGCGGCGTCAGCGGACGCAGCAGGCCAATCAACTGCTCTGCGTTCAGATCGGCCGGTGCCTGCCGCACCATGTCGACAATCGGCGTGTTGTGCGCGTAATGCTGCAAAGCCGCGTTATCCGCCAGCAGGCCAATCAGCTTTTCGTCGCGCGACAGCGCCGCATATTTATCGACAATCAGCGTGGTGTTCTGCGTCAGTTCAAAATGGCTGCGTAACGCCTGCGAAAGCGGCAAGGTTTTACCCTCGACCTCCACCGGTTCGTCGCCCTTCAGCCACAGCAGTTGCACCAGTTCATCCACCAGCGCGGGGTCGTTATCGAACCACACGCCCAGCGCGTCACCCGGCCGGTAACGCAGGCCAGAATCCCCCAGATCGATTTCAATATGGCGCACGTCTTTGTCTGAGGCGCGGCCGGTAATTTTTTGCTTCACCGCCAGCTGTGCGGTCAGCGGTTGTTCTTTGCTGTACGGGCTGCTGTCGATCAGGTCAACCGCGCCGCTGGCCAGAACGCCCGGGGCGGCGTTTTCAGCCGGTGCGCGCGCTTTCAACACCTCCACCACCTGTTTACGCCAGGCAGTAGCCAAGTCCTGGTATTCCACGTCGGCGTCTACCCGCTCAACCAGACGCTCAGCGCCCAGTTCGGCCAGCTTGCCGTCGAAATCTTTACCCGACTGACAGAAGTTCTCGTAGGAAGTGTCCCCCAGGCCAAACACCGCAAACGCGGTTTCGTTAAGCTTCGGCGCTTTCTTGGAGAACAGGAATTTATGCAGGGCAACCGCCTCTTCCGCCGGTTCACCTTCCCCTTGGGTGGAGGCGACGATCACCAGCAGACGTTCCTGGGCAATTTGCTTGAATTTGTAGTCGCCGGCGTTAACCAGCGTGACGCTCAGCTTGGCGGCCAACAGATCGTCGCGCAATTGTTCCGCCAGGCGACGCGCATTGCCGGTCTGCGAAGCGGAAATCAGCGTGATGCTGGCGGCAGCGGTGGCAGCCGGCGCAATGGCTACCGCGCCAGGCTGTTGATTAACCATTCCCCAGAAATAGCCTGACAGCCACGCCAGCTGCGTAGGTGAATATTCACCAATCGCCGCCTGCAGGCGCGCCAGCTGTTCGGGTGTCAGCGGGAGCATCGATGTTGGAGGAGCCTGAGTCGTCATTGCAGTACTTATTTCCTTACTTATAGCCTATGAATTTCAAGCTGCAGCCAGGCGGCCAGCTCGCTCATCCCCAGTCGCTTACTTAGGTAAGTAACTGGGGTTAGCGAGTGCAGGTAACAACGCTGCAGTTTGAAAGGCAACGGGTATGGCACCTATCCAGCCAGGTGCTCGCCTGTGTCAGTCGCTGTCTTTTCGTTCAGTCTGCGGTCCTGAAAAGATCAGGAGAGTTTGTAAGGTTACCGAGCACAATAGCAACGATTAAATAAGGGATAGCAATAATTAATAACCAAAATGACTAAGCTGTTTTTCTGGTAAAGGATAGTGCTTAAAGCGTTAAGCAGAGATTTTTATCCAACTGAAAATAAAGCTGTTTTTTTGACGTTATTTGAATGAATCGTATTTACTACTCATTACCCCAACCGATAGGTCCGGTCGGCACCAAACAAAAAAAGTGTTAACCGTGCATTTACCACGGTGGCAGTAGACCATAGCGGTATAAATGGCAAGCAGGCTCCGTTTCCGGTAAACTTCGGCGGTTTTTGAGTCAATGAGGCCGTAATAATGGCAACCACGCTGTTTAAAGATTTTCAGTTTGAAGCCGCCCACCGTCTGCCGCACGTACCTGAGGGCCATAAATGCGGCCGTCTGCACGGGCATTCGTTTATGGTGCGTCTGGAAGTGACCGGTGAAGTGGATGCGCACACCGGTTGGGTGATGGATTTCGCCGAGCTTAAAGCCGTGTTCTCCCCTATTTGGGAGCGCTTGGATCACCATTATCTGAACGATATTCCAGGATTGGAAAATCCCACCAGCGAAGTGCTTGCCGCCTGGATCTGGCAACAGCTCAAACCTCAGTTGCCGGAGCTGACTGCGGTGATGGTGAAAGAAACCTGTACCGCAGGATGCGTGTATAAAGGTTAAAGAAAGGGCGCCCCATGGCGCCCTGAATTTTATGCGATGTTCAGATATTTATGCGTCTGCATCGACAGCCGCCAGTTGCGCGCAATGCAGGTTTCAATGCACAAACGGGTCGCCTCTTCCTTCTGGCTGATCGGTTGCAGTGCAATAATGCGCGGCTTCTCATCATGCAGCGTCGCCAACAACGCATCCAATGCTTCGATATCGCGCTCACGCCCAACCGGGTGCTTCACTTCATCAGCACGTTGCAAAGCCTGATCCAACACCTTCATGCCACCGCGCATATTCACCTTGGGGGATACCGTCACCCAGGTTTTCGCCGAGCACCGGATTTCGTGGGTGCCGCTGGTTTCAATCTGGCAGCCGTAACCGTTGTCTTCCAGCAGTTGGGTCAACGGGGCCAGATCGTAAATGCAGGGTTCGCCGCCGGTGATCACCACGTGGCGTGCGGTATACCCTTGCTGACGCATCACCGACAGCAGCTGTTCGGCACTGGCACTGCCCCAGGCATCACTTTCTTCGGTTTTCACCAGGATCCGTTGCATGTCGACTTCCCGATTGGCTTCCTTTTCCCAGGTATGTTTGGTGTCGCACCAGCTGCATCCTACCGGGCAGCCCTGCAAGCGAATAAAGATGGCTGGAACGCCGGTGAAAAAGCCTTCGCCCTGCAAGGTTTGGAACATTTCATTAATCGGGTACTGCATCGGTTTCTCAATCTGGAAAGGTAAAAAGAGATTATCGCAGATTCCAGCCCGGCGACCAAACAGGCGAAATTGTATTAAATTTTATCCTCCGCCCTTGGGCCAGTTGATCTCACCGGCTATCCACTTCATTTAATTCGCTTCCCGGGCAATCCCCTTACGCTGACGATGTAATCTGCTTCGCAAAAACAACATTTATTTAACGCATAAGATAAATATATTTGACATAAAGCGCCTGCGCGCAGATGTATATACAGGCAAGCACAAGCCGGGCATCAGTTCCGGCGGTTCATCCACACCATCACATCTGCGTTAGAGGTTGCCATGGCTCATTCCACCGAGTTGAACATTCAGCAGGCCATCGACGACAGCAAATTCTCGCTGTTTCACTGGACTTTGATCATTTTGGGATTCCTGATCCTGGCCATTGATGGCTTTGACACGGCGGCCATGGGGTATATCGCCCCTTCGGTCGCCAAAGACTGGGGCATTGTGAAACAGGATCTGGGCCCGGTACTGAGCGCCGCGCTGCTGGGCCTGTCCCTTGGCGCCCTGGTTGCCGGACCGATTTCCGACCGCATCGGCCGTAAGCGGGTACTGGTGTTTTCATGCCTGTTCTTCGGCCTGTCGAGCCTGGCGACCGCCTACGCCGCTTCGCTCAATAGCCTGACGCTGTGGCGCTTCCTCACCGGCCTGGGGCTGGGGGCCGCGATGCCGAACGCTATCACGCTGATTTCCGAATATGCGCCAAAGCGCTGTCGTTCGTTGGCGATTAACACCATGTACTGCGGTTTCCCGCTCGGGGCGGCCGGCGGTGGCGCGATTTCGTCGTGGCTGATCCCGGCCTACGGCTGGCACAGCGTACTGCTGCTGGGCGCGATCGCTCCGTTGGCGCTGACGGTATTGTTGATCCTGTTCCTGCCGGAATCGGTGAAATACATGGTAAACCGCGGCAAGGAGGCGGCAAAAATCAAACGCATTGCCCAGCGTTTTGTCAGCCAGAATCTCGATAACGTGACGCGCTTTTATCTGTATGAAGAGAAATTGGCACAGTCCAAAACCAGCGTCGGCCTGTTGTTCACCCGCCCTTATCTGACCGGTACGCTGATGCTGTGGCTGACCTATTTTATGGGCCTGGTGATTTATTACGTGCTGCTGAGCTGGATGCCGATCCTGATGCAGGGGCTGGGCTATCAACTGGAGCAGTCGGCCATTTTGACCTCGCTGTTCACCTTCGGCGGCACGCTCGGCATTCTGGTGGCCGGCTGGCTGATGGACCGCTGGAACGCCCATAAAGTGGTGTCGAGCGGCTTTGTGATCACCGCCCTGCTGATTGTGGCGATGGCGACCGAGGACAGCCATATCGTGCTGCTGGGTACCTTTATCTTCCTGATGGGCATCACCATGAACGGTGCGCAGTCCGGTCTGCAAACGCTGGCGGCCACCTTCTACCCGACCCACAGCCGCGCAACCGGCATAGCCTGGATGCAGGGTATCGGCCGCTTTGGCGGCGTGGCGGGAACCATGATGGGGGCACAGTTGCTGGCCATGCAGTGGGAAGTGCAGAGCATTTTGATGTTCCTGTGCGTGCCGGCATTGATTGCCGCCATCGCCACGGTATTCAAAATGACCCGAAGAGCGCTGCTGCAACCAGCTGACAAACCCGTATAAGGGCTAAACCGGTAGGGGTCGAACATGTTCGACCCGATTTAACCCATTGATTATGCTATTGGGCGCAGCATGCAGCTGCCCCTACCATAAAACAACACAGCACTCTGTCAACGGCTCCCCCCCCTCCAGCGATAGGACTTTTTTATCGCTCGCCCTAACTTGTAATGGGTATGTAAATTTATTGTGATTCGCCGCTCAAAAATGACCCATTTTTAATTCATTTTTGTTGAATAGCTCACTGTTCTTCAGTGCGAGCCTAATGGCCCAGCCGTCAAAATAGAAATCATGCCATTGATTTAAAACAAGAATAACTTTCTCTTATGCCTTTTTGGCCGCCCACTGGTCGGTGTTGCATATGCTTGTACATACAAGTATATGTTAATAAACCCTACGCATTGTTATGGCGTGGTGATTCACCCCACCGCACCATGGGATCTGCACCGATACTGTTTGAGGAAAATGCTGTGACTGCAAATAACAAAGTTCGCAATGTCGATGTACGCGCGCCACGCGGCACAAAATTAAATGCAAAAAGCTGGCTGACCGAAGCGCCGTTGCGCATGCTGATGAACAACCTCGATCCGGAAGTGGCGGAAAACCCGCATGAGCTGGTGGTCTACGGCGGTATCGGCCGCGCCGCGCGTGACTGGGACTGCTACGACAAAATTGTCGCCACCCTGAAAACGTTGGAAGAAGACGAAACGCTGCTGGTTCAGTCCGGCAAGCCGGTCGGGGTATTCAAAACCCACAGCAACGCGCCACGGGTGCTGATTGCCAACTCTAACCTGGTGCCACATTGGGCCACCTGGGAACACTTTAACGAACTGGACGCCAAAGGTCTGGCCATGTACGGCCAAATGACCGCCGGCAGCTGGATCTACATCGGTAGCCAGGGCATCGTCCAGGGAACCTACGAGACCTTCGTGGAAGCGGGCCGCCAGCATTACGACGGCAGCCTGCAGGGCCGCTGGGTGCTGACCGCCGGGTTGGGCGGCATGGGCGGCGCGCAACCGCTGGCCGCCACGCTGGCAGGTGCCTGTTCACTGAACATCGAATGCCAACAAAGCCGTATCGATTTCCGTCTGAAGACCCGTTATGTCGATGAACAAGCGACAGATCTGGACGACGCGCTGGCTCGTATCAAGAAATACACCGCCGAAGGCAAAGCCATCTCCATCGCCCTGTGCGGCAATGCGGCAGACATTCTGCCGGAACTGGTGCGCCGCGGCGTGCGCCCGGACATGGTCACCGACCAGACCAGCGCCCACGATCCGCTGAACGGCTATCTGCCAAAAGGCTGGAGCTGGGAAGAGTACCGCGAACGTGCACAGACCGAACCTGCGCAGGTGGTGACCGCCGCCAAACAGTCGATGGCAGAACACGTCGAAGCCATGCTGGCCTTCCAGAAGATGGGCGTACCGACCTTCGACTACGGCAACAACATTCGTCAGATGGCGAAAGAAATGGGCGTCAACAACGCCTTCGATTTCCCAGGCTTTGTGCCTGCCTATATCCGTCCGCTGTTCTGTCGCGGCATCGGCCCGTTCCGTTGGGCTGCACTGTCCGGCGATCCGCAAGACATCTACAAAACCGACGCCATGGTTAAAGAGCTGATCCCAGATGACGAGCATCTGCATCGCTGGCTGGATATGGCACGCGAACGCATCAGCTTCCAGGGCCTGCCGGCACGTATCTGTTGGGTCGGTCTGGGCCAGCGCGCCAAGCTGGGCCTGGCATTCAACGAAATGGTGCGCAGTGGCGAACTGTCCGCCCCGATCGTTATCGGCCGTGACCATCTGGACTCCGGCTCGGTCGCCAGCCCGAACCGCGAAACCGAATCCATGCAGGACGGTTCGGACGCCGTTTCCGACTGGCCGCTGCTTAACGCCCTGCTCAATACCGCCAGCGGTGCGACCTGGGTTTCCCTGCACCACGGTGGCGGCGTCGGCATGGGCTTCTCGCAGCATTCCGGTATGGTTATCGTTTGTGACGGCACCGATGAAGCCGCCGAACGTATCGCCCGCGTGTTGCACAATGACCCAGCCACTGGCGTGATGCGTCATGCGGATGCCGGCTACGACATTGCGATTGAATGTGCCCGTGAGCAAGGTTTGAACCTGCCGATGGTGGCCGCGACTCAAGGAGACAAAGCATGAAAGCGCTGACTATCCGCCCAGGCCAACTGACACTGGCTCAGCTACGCGAAGTTTATCAACACCCGGTGACCCTGACGTTGGACGACAATGCCTACGCCGCAATCCAGCAGAGCGTGGCCTGCGTTGAACGCATTGTCGAAGAAAACCGCACCACCTACGGCATCAATACCGGTTTCGGCCTGCTGGCATCCACCCGTATCGCACCTGAAGATTTGGAAAATCTGCAGCGCTCGATTGTGTTGTCACATGCCGCCGGCGTTGGCGCACCGACCGACGACAATCTGGTGCGCCTGATTATGGTGTTGAAGATCAACAGCCTGTCGCGCGGTTTCTCCGGCATCCGTCTGGAAGTGATCCAGGCACTGATGGCCTTGGTCAATGCCGAAGTCTATCCGCACATCCCGCTGAAGGGCTCCGTGGGCGCCTCCGGCGACCTGGCGCCGCTGGCGCACATGAGTCTGGTGCTGCTGGGCGAAGGCAAGGCCCGCTATCAAGGCGAATGGCTGCCCGCTACCGAAGCGCTGGCTAAAGCAGGCCTGAAGCCGCTAACGCTGGCGGCGAAAGAAGGCCTGGCGCTGCTGAATGGCACCCAGGTTTCCGCCGCCTTCGCGCTGCGCGGCCTGTTTGACGCAGAAGACCTGTACGCCGCAGCCACGGTCACCGGCAGCCTGACGGTGGAAGCCGCTCTGGGCTCTCGTAGCCCGTTTGATGCACGTATTCACGCCGTACGCGGTCAACGTGGCCAGATCGACGCCGCCGCCGCCTACCGCCACCTGCTGGGCGAACGCAGCGAAGTGTCCGACTCGCATCGCAACTGTGAAAAGGTACAAGACCCCTACTCCCTGCGCTGCCAACCGCAGGTGATGGGTGCCTGCCTGACGCAGATCCGCCAGGCCAGCGAAGTGCTGGAGGTCGAAGCCAATGCGGTGTCCGACAACCCATTGGTGTTCGCAGAACAGGGCGATGTCCTGTCCGGCGGCAACTTCCACGCCGAACCGGTCGCGATGGCCGCCGACAATCTGGCGCTGGCATTTGCCGAAATCGGCTCGCTGTCCGAGCGTCGCATCTCGCTGATGATGGATAAGCATATGTCGCAACTGCCGCCATTCCTGGTCGACAACGGCGGCGTCAACTCCGGCTTTATGATTGCCCAGGTCACCGCCGCAGCGCTGACCAGCGAAAACAAAGCGCTGGCGCACCCGGCCAGCGTCGACAGCATTCCGACCTCTGCCAACCAGGAAGACCACGTTTCCATGGCACCGGCCGCCGGTCGTCGCCTGTGGGAAATGGCGGATAACGTTCGCGGTATTCTGGCCGTCGAATGGCTGGCGGCCTGCCAGGGGCTGGATTTGCGCAAGGGCCTGAAAACCACCGAAAGTCTGGAGCAGGCACGTCGCGTGCTACGCGAGCAAGTCAGTTACTACGACAAGGACCGTTTCTTCGCCCCCGACATTGAAGCTGCCAGCCTGCTGTTGGCAACCGGTCATCTGACCTCGCTGATGCCTGCGGCATTGCTGCCTAGCCAGGCATAAATAAAACCTACCACGCAGTTTGTTCTGTCCCACCGGGTGCGTTCCACCCGGTGCGGATAGCGCGTGCCTGTTCTGCCGTAAAAACTCGACGGGAAGCAACATGCATAACGAAACAACACAACTCAGACGCGGACTAAACGCGCGGCATATCCGCTTTATGGCGCTCGGCTCGGCCATCGGCACCGGTCTGTTCTACGGCTCCGCCGGAGCCATCCAGTTGGCCGGCCCTGCGGTGCTGCTGGCATATCTGGTCGGCGGTGCAGCGGTCTTTATGGTGATGCGCGCGCTAGGTGAAATGGCGGTGCATCAGCCGGTCTCCGGCTCCTTCGGTCATTATGCCAGCCACTACCTTGGCCCCTTGGCCGGTTTCCTCACCGGCTGGACCTATACCTTCGAAATGGTGATCGTTGCCCTGGCGGACGTCACCGCCTTCGGCATCTATATGGGGCTGTGGTTCCCGGACGTCGCCCAATGGGTGTGGGTGCTCAGCATCATCATGTTTATCGGTGCGCTCAACCTGTGCAGCGTGAAAGTGTTCGGCGAAATGGAGTTCTGGCTGTCGTTGATCAAGGTGGCGGCGATTGTCGCGATGATCATCGGCGGGGCGGCGGTCATGCTGTTTGGCTTCGGTCAGACCCAGCACGCTACCGGCCTCAGCAACCTGTGGCAGCACGGCGGCTTTATGCCTAACGGCATCGGCGGCGTGGTCGCCTCGCTGGCGGTGGTGATGTTCGCCTTCGGCGGCATTGAGATCATCGGCATTACCGCCAGCGAGGCAAAAGACCCCGCGAAGGTGCTGCCGAAAGCGATCAATGCGGTACCGATTCGCATTCTGTTGTTCTACGTGCTGACGCTGCTGGTGCTGATGGCAATTTATCCCTGGAACAGCATCGGCCAAAACGGCAGCCCGTTTGTTGAGATCTTCAGCAATCTGGGGATCAGTTCCGCCGCCAACGTGCTGAATGTGGTGGTGATCACCGCCGCCATTTCCGCCATCAACAGCGACATTTTCGGCGCCGGCCGCATGATGTACGGCATGGCGCAGGAAGGTCAGGCGCCCAAAAGCTTCACCCGCCTGACCGGCAACGGCGTGCCCTGGATGACGGTGCTGGTGATGTCCATTGCCCTGCTGTTGGGGGTGGTGCTCAATTACCTGATCCCAAAACAGGTGTTTATGATCATCGCCTCCATCGCCACCTTCGCCACCGTCTGGGTATGGCTGATGATCCTGCTGTCGCAGATCGCCATGCGCCGCACGCTGACGCCGCAAGAGGTCAGCAAACTGAGCTTCCCGGTGCCCTGGTGGCCGGTTGCACCGGCACTGGCGACGGTATTCATGCTGTTCGTCATCGGCCTGCTCGGTTACTTCGAAGACAGTCGCATCGCCCTGTACGTGGGGTTGGTGTGGGTAGCCTTCCTTACCCTGGCTTACTGGTTGTGGGTGCGTAAAAAAGGCGGGGGTTCACCCGTCACGTCCTCACCACAGTATTAGTCTCACGAGCCCGCCGTTCCCGGGCTCTTCGTCATTAAAGTGGAGTATCAACATGCAAACACGACACAAATTATGGATACCGCTGATCGCGCTCGGGCTGATGACAGGCAGCCTCTCCGCACGCGCAGCAGGCTGGTGCGAATCCGGCAAACCGGTCAAGTTCGCCGGACTGAACTGGGAAAGCGGCATGCTGCTGACCGACGTGATGCAATACGTACTGCAAAAGGGTTACGACTGCAAAACCGACGCGCTGCCGGGCAACTCCATCACCATGGAGCAGGCGGTCGGCACCAACGACATTCAGATTTTCGCCGAAGAGTGGATCGGCCGCAGTGAGGTCTGGAACAAGGCCGAGAAAGCGGGCAAAGCGGTCAGCGTCGGTGCCCCCATTGTCGGCGCGGTTGAAGGCTGGTACGTGCCGCGTTATGTGATTGAAGGCGATGCCAAGCGTAAGTTGAAACCGCTGGCACCGGACCTGAAAAGCATCCCAGATCTCGCCAAATACGTGCAGGTGTTTCGCGATCAGGAAGAGCCGGACAAAGGCCGCTTCTACAACTGCCCAGCCGGCTGGACCTGCGAACTGGACAACAGCGCGATCCTGAAAAAATTCAACTTGGACGACAAGTTCACCAACTTCCGCCCTGGCACCGGCCCGGCGCTGGATACCGCCATTCTTTCCAGCTACCGTCGCGGCGAACCTATCCTCTTCTACTATTGGTCCCCTACCCCGATTATGGGCCAGCTCGATCTGGTGAAACTGGAAGAGCCGGGCGTGGACAAGAACATCCACATCAAGGTCGGCATTTCCAGTGTGTTTAACCAGCAGGCACCTGAGCTGGTGCAGGTGTTGTCAAAAGTGAATCTGCCGCTCAGTCTGGTTAACCAGAATCTGGCGCGTATGAGCAAGGAACGCATCAGCTCCCAGAAGCTGGCGCTGGAGTTCTTCAAGCAGCACCCGGATATCTGGAAACAGTGGGTCAGCGAAGACGCAGCGAAAAAAATTCAGGCTTCCTTGTAACCGCTTTGGCATTCCGTGAACACCCACCCGTAATCGGATAGGTTTCGGGCCAGACAGGGGAAAACTTATGTTTCCAGAACGCTTTACCTTTTCCATCGCCGATTGGATCAACCGCTGGGTCGACGTGTTGGTCACCAACTATGGCGATATGTTCCGCAAGATCTCCGACACCCTACTGTGGGCGGTAATCCACCTCGAAAGCCTGCTGCGCGCCACCCCATGGTGGGTGATGCTGGCCGTGGTCGGGCTACTGGCCTGGCACGCCACCCGCCGTTGGCTGCCAACCCTGGTGATCGTCGGCCTGTTGCTGCTGGTCGGTACCGCCGGGATGTGGGACAAATTGATGCAAACCCTGGCACTGGTGCTGGTCGCCACGCTGCTGGCGGTGATTATCGGCATTCCGCAAGGCATATTGGCGGCGCGTAGCGATCGCGTACGGGCGGTAATGATGCCGCTGATGGACGTGATGCAAACCATGCCGAGCTTCGTCTACCTGATCCCGGTATTGATGCTGTTCGGCCTGGGCAAGGTGCCGGCCATTCTGGCGACGGTGATCTACGCCACGCCACCGCTGATCCGCCTGACCGATTTGGGCATCCGTCAGGTGGACAAGGAAGTGATGGAGTCGGTGACCGCCTTTGGCGCCAACCGCTGGCAGAAGCTGTTCGGCGTCCAGTTGCCGCTGGCGCTGCCGAGCATCATGGCCGGTATCAACCAGACCACCATGATGTCGTTGTCGATGGTCGTGGTCGCTTCAATGATCGGCGCTCGTGGGCTGGGCGAAGACGTGTTGGTGGGCATTCAGACGCTGAACGTCGGACTGGGACTGGAAGCCGGGCTGGCGATCGTCATTCTGGCCGTGGTCATTGATCGCATCACTCAGGCTTACGGCCGCACCGCCGTTGCGAGGTAACCCCGATGAACAAAATAGAAATCAAAAACGTCTACAAGATCTTCGGCCATAAAACGGCGGCGGCACTGGCACTGAGCCAACAAGGAAAAACCAAGCAGGAAGTGCAGGCCGCGACGGACTGCGTGATCGGCGTGCACGATCTGTCGATGTCGATCGAAGCCGGTGAGATCTTCGTGATCATGGGCCTGTCCGGATCGGGAAAATCCACCTTGGTACGTCACTTCAACCGCCTGATCGATCCCACCAGCGGCCAGATCCTGGTAGACGGTGAAGATATCCTGCGCTACGACGAAAAGCAGCTTGAGCACTTCCGTCGCCACAAGATCAGCATGGTGTTTCAGAGCTTTGGCCTGCTGCCGCACAAAACGGTGCTGGACAACGTGGGCTATGGCCTGAAAGTGCGGGGGGAGAATAAAGAGGTGTATCAGGAGCGTGCGCAGCACTGGATCAACACCGTAGGGCTGAAGGGCTATGAGAAATCCTACCCCCATCAACTCTCCGGCGGCATGCGTCAACGCGTCGGGCTGGCGCGTGCGCTGGCCACCGATACCGATATCATTTTGCTGGACGAAGCCTTCAGCGCACTGGATCCGTTGATTCGCGCCGAGATGCAGGATCAACTGCTGGCGCTGCAAAAAGAGCTGCACAAAACGCTGGTGTTTATCACCCACGATCTGGATGAGGCGGTACGCATCGGCAACCGGATCGCGATCCTGAAGGACGGTAAACTGATCCAGGTCGGCACGCCGCAGGACATTCTTAACAACCCGGCCGACGAATACGTTAACCGCTTCGTGCAACGCCGCCTGGCGCTGGATGAAAATGTGCAAAAACCCCGTCCGATGAGTGTGGCCCGTGCCTGAGGAACCCCAAATGCAATATCCTTCTTCAGTAGAGATCGACCGCCAGCCGCTGCGCTGGCAGGACGTGGTAGCGGTCGCGCGCCATAGGGCGCCGCTCAGCCTGTCGGGCGCGGCCTGGGCACGTATTGAGAACGCGCAGGCTATCGTCCAGCAAATCGTCACCAGCGAACAACGCGCCTACGGCGTCAATACCGGCCTGGGCGCGCTCTGTAACCAGGCACTGCATGGCGAACAGTTGGCGCAGCTGTCGCGCAATACCTTGATGAGCCACGCCTGCGGGGTAGGCACACCGCTGAGCGATGAACAGACCCGCGCCATTATTTGCTGCGCTATCGTGAACTACAGCCACGGTAAATCCGGCATCCAACGGCCGGTGGTTGAGGCGCTGCTGGCGCTGCTCAACCGCAGCGTCACGCCCCTGGTGCCGTCGCAGGGGTCGGTCGGCTATCTGACTCATATGGCGCACGTCGGCGTTGCCCTGCTCGGGCTCGGTGAGGTCAGCTATCGCGGGCAGGTCGTCGCCGCCGCTCAGGCGCTGGCGGAAGAAGGCATAGCGCTGCCACCGCTCGGGGCCAAAGATGGCCTGTGCCTGGTCAATGGTACGCCCTGCATGACCGGGCTGAGCTGCCTGGCGCTGGCCGACGCCTGGCGACTGGCCCGCTGGGCAGACGTGTTGGGGGCCATGAGCTTTGAAGCCTTGCGCGGCCAAATTGCCGCCTTCGACGAGGAAATACTGGCGTTGAAACCGCACCCAGGCATGCAACGGGTGGGCGTAAATCTGCGGGCGCTGCTGAACGGCAGCGAGGTGATTGCCGCCAGCAAAGGTATTCGCACTCAGGATGCGCTGAGCATTCGCTCTATTCCACAGGTGCACGGCGCCTGCCGCGATCAAATTATCCATGCCGAACGACAGATTGAAACCGAACTGAACGGCACCACCGATAACCCGCTGCTGCTTGGCACGCCGGATAACTTCCGCGTCATGTCACAGGCCAATCCGCACGGCGAATCGGTCGCGATGGCCGCCGATGTGTTGGCGATCGCTATCGCCGAACTCGGCGGTATCGCCGAACGGCGTATCGATCGTCTGATTAACCCGCTGGTCAGCGGTTTGCCACCATTTTTGGTCAGTGAGCCGGGCGTCAATTCCGGCATGATGATCGCCCAATACGTGGCGGCTTCGCTGTGCGCAGAGAACCGCCAGTTGGCCCAGCCTTGCGTGGTGGATAACTATGTCACTTCGGCGCTGCAGGAAGATCACCTCAGTCTGGGGACCGGTGCGGCATTGCGGCTGCATAAGCTGTTGGCCAACGTTAACCAGATCCTGGCGATTGAATACCTGCTGGCGGCCCAGGCCTTCGAGTTTTTGCAACGGCAACGCTTCGGCGAAGGTACCGGGCGCGCCTGGCGACTGCTGCGCCAAAGGGTCGAACCTTACCATCAGGATCGCTGGTTGGCGCCCGACATTGCCAGCAGCGCCGCGCTATTGCAGGACGAACAGGCGCTGGCCGAGATTGTCCCTACGCTAGGCTAGCGCTTGCCCCTTCCCGCTGGGCGGGGGCATCAAGGCTCTTTTTGCGCCAAGGCCTGACGAATATCGGCCTGCAGGTCGCCAAGATCTTCCAGGCCGGCGGACAAGCGTATCAGCCCATCGCTGATATGGTGACGCTGCCGCTCTTCGGGGCTGTAGGCCGAGTGGGTCATGCTGGCGGGATGCTGTGCCAGCGATTCGCAATCCCCCAGGCTGACTGCGCGCAAGATCAAACGCAGCGCATTGAGGAAGCGGATGCCCGCCGCCATTCCGCCTTTGAGTTCAAACGCCAGCATGCCGCCCGGCCGCGCCATTTGCCGCTGCGCCAACTCGTACTGGGGAAAATCCTCCAGTCCGGGATAATAGACACGTTCTACCGCCGAATGCTGAGCCAGCATTTCCGCCAGACGCTGGGCGTTGTCGCAATGGCGTTCCATACGTAACGGCAGGGTTTTCAAACCACGCAGCAGCAATGCGGCATCCTGGGCCGACAGCACCGCACCGTTCATGTCTTTCAGCCCGACCAAGCGGATGTCCTGAGCCAAATCCTGACGTGTCACCACCAGTCCGGCCAATAGATCGCCATGCCCCCCGATGTATTTGGTGGCGGAGTGCACCACTATATCGGCCCCCCGTTCCAGCGGCCGTTGCAGATACGGCGTGCAATAGGTGTTATCCACCAGCAGCAGCGCCTGTTGGCGGTGAGCGATTTCGGCCACTGCGGCAACATCGACCAAACGCATATTCGGGTTGGCCGGCGTTTCGCAATATACCATGCGGGTCCGGGGACCTATCGCCGCCGCCAGCCGCTCCGGTCGGGTCAGGTCGACGTGGGTGATTTTCACACCGTAGCGCGCCAATCCGTGATGGAAATAACTGAAGGTACAGCCGTAAATGGTTTCATCGACGATCAGCTCATCCCCCGGATTGAGCAGCGTCCAGCAGCAGGCGGTAATTGCGCCCATGCCCGAAGCAAAGGCCACCGCAGCCTCTCCGCCCTCGAGATTGGCGATCCGCTGTTCCAGCAGGTTAAGCGTCGGGTTGGATATACGTGAATAAAAATACCCCGACTCGCTGCCGTCAAAACAGGCACCGCCATATTCCGCCGTCGGGAAGGTAAAGGTCGAACTCATAAACACCGGTGGGCTTAGCGCCCCGAGGAACTGCTGAGGATCGTAACCATGATGGATGGCGCGTGTTGCAAAGGCTTGCCTGAAGGTGGCAGACATGACAACTCCTTACCTGAGTGAGTGAAAGCAATGACGATTAGTTCGATCAAACGTCCGTGGGCAGTGCGCTGCTGCGCATACGCTGGCCAACGATTTGCAAAGTGCGCAGTACCAGCATCAGGCCCAGCAAGGTGTCCGGCTGTCGCAACAAGGCATACAGCGCACGAAAAGTGGCGGGAGACGAGTCCAACTGCAATTCGGTATGCGCCATTTTCAGCGCCGTTCCACTCTCCCACCCCGCGGCTACCAGGTCTTCAAAAACGCCGGCCAACTTTTCCACCAGTGCGTTATCGGCGATATCCACCAGATCAGACAGCAGCGACAACAGATCGACCACATTATCGAGCCGACCACCGGCCAGCAGCGGCTGTAGTTTTTCCAGCAAAGCCGCCAGCGGTTCATGTTCAGATGCGTTCATAGGCCCTCCGTTATATCAGCCCGCGTACCGTTGCCCAGTAGAGCCCGCGATTAAAGCCGTTGCGCAGCATGCCGCCCGCCTTGGTTGATGGAGTTGGCAACACATCGTGACGGTAGTCATAAACCAGCGGCATCCCGGCCTGCAGCCCCATTTGGGCAATGGCCTGCACCTTGCCGTCGTAGTGGCTGACGGTCTGGCCCAGCCTCAGTTCCGCCACGATATTGTCGGCAATCACCGGCGCCTGATTGTGGCAGGAGCCACCGGCCTTGCTGACCGGCAGATCCACCGTATCGCCGATGACATAGACCCCCTGTTGACCATAAACCTGTAACGTCTGGTGGTCGGTCGGCAACCAGCCTTCGCCGTTGTGGCTCTCGCTCAGCCCCGTGTTGCGCACCGCCTCTACCGCACGGATAGGCGGGGTAGCCATCAAAATATCGAATGGCTGTTGCTCACCTTCGGCGGAATAAGCGATTTTCTGCTGTGCATCCACCCGACTGAGAGTAAACCCGCGCTGATGGCGAATATCCCGCGCGGCGAAAATACCCGGCAAGGCCTCCGCGGTTGGACGCTGTAAAAACAGGCAGTTACGCAGCAACTGCGAAACACTCGGATAGGTATAAACAATTTCAACCGCTTTACGCACTCCGCGTCGACGCAGGTAATCATCGAGCATCAGGGTGGTTTCTATCGGGGCAATACCGCACTGGTGCGGCACATTGGGCGTCTCAGGGAAGGAGACGGTAATGAAAATACGGCCTTTTTCGATGCTCGACAACTTCTGCGCCAACTGCCGGGCCGCCTGATATTGGTAAAAATGATCGCCTGCCTGCGCCAGCCCTTCAATACGTTCAGGCCAGGGTACGCAGCCGGTGGCAAACACCAAAAAATCATAGGAATACTGTTTGCCGCTGCGGGTATGGATCACACGCTGAATTAAATCAAAGCGCTCCGCTTTATCGACAATAAACTGAATTTCCGGCCGCAGCAGGCTTTGCTGTGAGCGGGTTAATTCCTGTTTGAAAAAAGCGTTAAAGGCAACGTACATAAAAGCGGGTTTATAATAATGGACCGGAGAATCCGAAATCATCAATAACTCAACTTTATTATTCAAGATTTCCCGATGTAATTTCGTGGCCAGTAAATTGGCCAATATGGTCCCTCCGGTGCCGCCACCGACAACCACAATCCTGTTACGCATCAAGCCCTCGCCCAGCCGGCCCGCAGGTCGACGATTTTATGAGGAAACGAACGGAGGCAGGAGTACAGGCTTTATCTTTCTGCCTTACTGGCAGTCTAGTAACTAAATAATATAAATCAATACAAAATAGAATATATAAATAGGAATTTTATTATTATAATTAATACATCAAGTTAAAAAATAGACAATTCGATATTAGTTCAATAATAATAAATAACGTACTATCACTCCTGTAAATAATCAGTGAT
>NZ_JACJFQ010000025.1:0-80554 GCF_014164835.1 Serratia sp. OS31
CGTACTAATATATTATTTTCATTAAGTATATATATCCCATCAACCACATCAATTCATTTCGGACAGTGTTTAATCATATACTGTCCTTCATCTTTCTCTTTTTTGCGTCGTTTGTCCCAACCTTTCCTTATACGAGTAGACTTTAGACAAGACTCTTCGTAAGAACGTTCGGCGATCATGGTGCAAAAGTTAGACTATTAGAGTGCTTGCGGCTAATGATAAGCCGCTTCTCAAGATTATACAGTTCGATTTGAGCACGATCTAATTGAGAAATTTACTCGACACACTTGAAAGGTTTTTCGCGAGAGAACCGATCGAGACTTTCAACGATGAGTACCGAGCCTTTCGCTATGTCACCACCATTAACACGCTTGAAAAATCGTCCGAATCCTGCACTCTCATGCCAATGTTCGGCTTTGAATGCTGAACGCCCTTCATCGATAATTAGCTCGTAGTCTGGATCGAAATCCTGCACTGGGGCATTATCTTCAAAATACTTAATGAGCAGTGATTCCTGATGGTTTAGGCCATCGCCGGATACCTGTTGCTCTGAACTTACCCTGATATAGAGGTAACATTTTTTCATGAAAGACGATGCTCAAAAAAGTTTGCTTAAGCTCTATGGTATCAAAAATTGTGACACCATCAAAAAAGCACGCCGCTGGCTGGAAGAACAGGGTGTGGCATATCACTTTCACGACTACCGCGCCGACGGGCTGGACGAACAGCAGCTGCGCGCTTTCGTAGAACTTTTGGGCTGGGAACCGCTGCTGAACACCCGCGGCACCACCTGGCGCAAACTGGACGAAGCGCAGCGTAACGCCTGTGACAATGCCGATGCGGCCATCGAACTGATGCTGGCCCAACCGGCCATCATCAAGCGCCCGCTGCTGAGCGACGGCAAGGGGCATGCTCTGCTCGGTTTCAACGCCGACAGTTATCAGCAATTTATTTCCGAGGTGGCCGCATGATTTGCCCGGTAATCGAACTGGCCCAGCAGCTGATCAAACGCCCTTCCCTCAGCCCGCACGACGAAGGCTGTCAGGCGTTGATGATTGAACGTCTCGAGGCCATCGGCTTCACCGTTGAGCCCATGCCTTTCGGCGATACCCTGAATTTTTGGGCCTGGCGTGGCGAGGGGAAAACCCTGGCTTTTGCCGGCCACACCGACGTGGTGCCGACCGGCGACGAGAAACGCTGGGACAACCCGCCGTTTGAGCCGACCATCCGCGACGGCATGCTGTATGGCCGCGGCGCGGCAGATATGAAAGGCTCACTGGCGGCCATGGTGGTGGCGGCCGAGCGGTTTGTGGCGGCCAATCCTCATCATCAGGGGCGTTTGGCATTCCTGATCACCTCCGATGAAGAGGCCAGCGCAACCCACGGCACGGTTAAAGTGGTCGAAGCCCTGATGGCGCGCAACGAACGCCTGGATTACTGCCTGGTTGGCGAGCCATCCAGTACCGAACGCGTCGGTGACGTGGTGAAAAACGGCCGTCGCGGCTCAATCACCGCCAACCTGCACATTCACGGGATTCAGGGCCATGTCGCCTATCCACACCTGGCGGATAACCCGGTACATCGTGCCATGCCGGCGCTTAATGAGCTGGTGGCGATAGAGTGGGATCGCGGCAATGAATTCTTCCCGCCGACCAGCATGCAGATCGCCAACGTGCAGGCCGGCACCGGCAGCAACAACGTGATCCCGGGCGAGATGTTCGTCCAGTTCAACTTCCGTTTCAGCACCGAATCGACCGACGCGACGATCAAACAACGCGTGGAAGAGCTGCTCGAGCGTCATCAGCTGAACTACAGCATCGAATGGCGTCTGTCCGGTCAGCCGTTCCTGACCGCACGCGGCGCATTGGTGGATGCGGTGGTTAACGCCGTCGAACATTATTCCGAACTGACGCCGCAGCTGCTGACCACAGGCGGGACTTCGGACGGTCGCTTTATCGCCCAGATGGGGGCTCAAGTGGTTGAACTGGGGCCGGTAAACGCCACCATCCATAAGGTTAACGAATGCGTACACGCCGCCGATCTGCAACTGCTGAGCCGCATGTATCAGCGCATCATGGAGCAATTGATCGCATGATCACGCCAGAAATGCTGACCGGGCGATCGACCGACCATCTGGCACCGCTGAGCGGCAACCACCGCATGCAGCCCGCCGCCGTGACCGCGTTTCTCGCCATGCAGCAGGCGGCACTTGCCGCCGGGTTTAATCTGCAACCTGCCAGCACATTTCGTGATTTCGAACGGCAACAGGCGATCTGGAATGGAAAATTCTGCGGCGAGCGACCAGTATTAGATAAGGACAGTCGACCGATCGACATCATGCCGCTGTCTGCCGCCGAGCGCTGCGAAGCGATTCTGCGCTGGTCGGCCTTACCGGGAGCCAGCCGCCATCACTGGGGCAGCGACCTGGATGTCTACGATCCCTCGCTGTTGCCCGAAGGGCAAAAGCTGCAGCTGGAGCCGTGGGAATACGAGCAGGGCGGCTACTTTTACCCGCTCAATCAGTGGCTGACGGCACACATGGCCGAATTTGGCTTTTATCGCCCGTTCACCGAAGACGGCGACGGCGTGGCGGTGGAACCCTGGCACCTGAGCTACCGCCCGCTGGCGCAGGAAGCCGAACATCTGCTGACGCCGGCGCTGCTGTTGGCGGCCTGGAAAGATAAGGATATTGCCGGTGCTCAATGGCTTGAAGCCCATCTGCCAGCGATATTTTCGCGTTTTATACGCGCTGAAGGAAAGGAGTGAATATGGAATGGTTAGCGGACTACTGGTGGATTATCCTGCTGATTCTGGTGGGAATGATCATCAGCGGGATCAAAGAGCTGCGCCGCGTCGACGTGAAAGGCTATCTGGCCGATAAGCCGAAGCTGCCGCCACACCGCGACAACAACGCCGAGTGGGACGACGAAGACGATTGGCCGAAGAAAAAATGACATCAGGGCGCATCATGCGCCCTGAAGCTTATTTAAAGGCGATCAAATCGCCACGCTTGCCAAACAACGCTTCTTCCCAGTAACGCTGCGGCACGTAGTAATGCAGCCGTTCAAGCGCACTGTCCATCATGCCCTGGTTAATGGCGTGTCCTACATCATCTTCCACATCCAGCGTAAAATCGACGCCGTTGGCCTGTAGCCGTTCTGCCGCCGCCTGGGCATGTTGCACCGAAATCACCGCATCCTGTTCGCCGTGGATCAAATGCACCACGCTGTCACCGAACGCCTGGTCGGGCAGGCTGGCAAAGCGCCCGCTGAAAGCCACCACCCGGCCGGCCAACCTGGGCTCCACCTTCAGAGCTTCCAGTGCCATGATAGCCCCCTGAGAGAAGCCCACCAACGCCGTGCCGGCGTCATTCACGCCGCTGTGTTGCTGCCAGTAACGCACGGTTTCGACAAACTGCGGCATCACTTCGGCAATGCGCTCGGCGCGGTTTTCTTCGGTTACGTCCTGTACTGAAAACCACTGGCGGCCGCTGCCGTTACCAAAAGCAGAGGGACCACCCACGCTGACCACCAGCGCCTGCGGGAATTCTTTGGCGAAATAACGGCCAATCTCCCCCATCGCTACCGGGGTATCGCCGACACCGTGAAACAGCAGGATCAGCTGCGCAGCCGGTGTTGCCGGGCTCTGGACAACGAAATGCTCATGTTTCATCGGTGACTCCTCGCGTGATTAAGATCCAGTCCGGCGCCAGATGCCCCGGTTTCTGCCAGCTACTATACGCCGCTGAGAAATCAGGAAAATCGGGTTTTATTGAGCAACATCTTCAATTTATTGCAACGACTGCGACCACGCTTTCCAGCGTAGGCCGTGCTGAGCATCCAGCTGTTCGAGCGCCAGTCCCGCCTCCTGACGCCAGCGGCGCAGTAGCAGTTTCTGTCCGCTCAAGCCAAGCAGCTCCACGCAAATTGCCGCCGTCAACTGCTGCTGCAGATGCATGCGCAGCGCGGGCAGCGGCAAGGGACTGGCCAACAGCAGACGTTGCAGCGCCCCCAGGCTGGCCTCCAGCGGCCGGTGAGCAAAGGCAAATCCGGCCAGCTCACGCCAGTCGTCCTCCCCCAACTGGGTATCGCCGTCATCGCCGGGGATCTCTATTTGCAGATCAATACGTGGCTGCAACCAGCGCCAGTCACGCGCCAGGTGCTTATGGGCCGCATGGCGCAACGCCTCGCCCTGTTCGCTCAACGGCAGGATGGCCATTGCGGTATAGCAACCGCTGCTGGCCTCGGTCTTGCTGCCGATGCGAACCAGTTCAAAACCGCAAGATTGCCAGAAACGCCACAGCGGCTCGGTGTAGCCAAAGCTGACCGAGAGATAATCCAACCCTTGGGCCAGCTCGCGCTGCTGTGCGATCAGGTCGCGAGCAATGCCCTGTTGGCGCAGTGCGGGTAACACCGCAATGCGGGTGATGCGCCGCGATCGTAGCGTCGGTGCCCACCATTGGCCCCCGTGTGCCGCCAGCGATTGTGCCACCAGGTTGCCACGTGGACGCCGTCGACCGGCCCAGACTTCGTGCGCCAGTTCGGCGCTCAACCCGCCTTCTTCCACCAGCCACAGGGCACCGACAACTTCATCGTCTACCTGAGCCAGACCAAAGTGCATGCCCGGCGCGTCCATCAACCGCCGTAAATCCAGCGGTGAAGTACGGTAATGGGCGCTGCTCAACAAAGCGTAAAAACGCGCTAGCCTTTGCGGGTCGGCGCACAGCATGGCTTGCTCAGCCCCGCTGATGCTCACCGGCTTATCCGTTACCTGCCAGGAAGGTTGCTCGTTAAACAGCAACGCGTTATCTATGATGCGCTCCAGCGCATCGCCCTGCGCCCAACGCATCGGTTGATCTAACCCCAATGACTGATACGCGGGCAGTCCGGCGCAGAATTTAAGTAAAAAACCACGGCCGGTGCCTTCATAACCCTGCACCGTGGTGGTCAGCAAAACTCGCGGGAAATAGCTCACCAGTTGCTGCAGCTGCGGGCCGGGTATCGCCGCCGCTTCGTCCACCAGCAGCCACCCTACGTCGCTGACGTCCTGTTCACGGCAATGGGCCAACAGCGCATCCGGTGCCCAGAATTGCGCACGCCCCTGCGCCCATTCGGCAGCGACTTCGGTAGCGGCGCGGCTCGGACCGACCAACCAGCAGGTCTGCGAGGTGTTCGCCACCAGCATTCCCGCCACCGTTGACTTGCCGCGCCCACGTGCGGCGGTCAAAACCCAGATGCCCGACGCCGCATTCAGTAATTGTGCCAGCAGCCGCTGCTGCTTGGCGGTGGGTTGGCCATCCGGTGCCTGCCACTGCGGGCGCAACAGCAATGGTGCCAGCGTCAGCGCCTCACCCTGCCGCCAGACGGTGACTTCGCTGTCCGCCGCCAGATGCCGCTGCAGATGATGAATAAAATTCGAGGTAGTGATGGGCTGCGGACAATCGCTCCAGCGCAGGCTGTCGTGATCCGGTTGCTGAGGCCACTGCTGCCACGGCGGCGTCAGCAACAGCAGCCAACTGCCGGCTCGCAGCGTGCCCGACAGCGCGGCCAGGGCTTCAACATCCAGCCCTTTCGTCGCATCAAACACCGCGTGCAGGCGTTCTTGCCCCAGCAGCGTCCGCACTGCACCGCTCGCCACTGCCTGCAGACCCGGCGGCGGGTTTTCCCCCACCCAGGGCCAGTCGCCCGGCAGGGTATCCGCCAGTTGTAGTGCCTGCTGGCGACACCATTGCGGCTCGCCACCGATCACCAGCAGGCGCCTGATGCCCTGCTGCTGCATAAGTTGTTGCATTGCCAGTAACATAACCGTGGATCCAGACCTGAAAAAAATGCCGGAGTCAGGCTCCGGCATTGCATGTTAACGGGATGCGAAGGTGTTGCAGGTGTTAGGATCGCCGCTGTCGAAGCCCTGTTTAAACCAGGTGTAGCGCTGCTGCGAAGTGCCGTGGGTGAAGCTGTCCGGCACCACGCGTCCCTGCCCTTGCTGCTGCAAACGGTCGTCGCCGATCGCCTGCGCAGCGTTCAGGGCCGCCTGCAAGTCGCCCTCTTCCAACATCTGCTGTTTCTCGGCGTATTTGCCCCACACGCCGGCAAAGCAGTCCGCCTGCAGTTCCATTTTCACCGACAGGCGGTTCACTTCCGCCTGGCTGGCACCCTGCTGCATCTGACGCACTTTCGGCTCGATGCCCAACAGGTTTTGCACATGGTGGCCGACTTCGTGCGCCACCACATAAGCCTGGGCAAAGTCACCGCCGGCCCCCAGCTTGGTTTTCATATCCTGATAGAACGACAGGTCGATATACACCGTTTTGTCACCCGGGCAATAGAACGGCCCCATCGCCGCCTGGCCGGTGCCGCAACTGGTACGGGTTACGCCGCGATACATCACCAGTTTGGGTGGCTGATAGGTTTTGCCCATGCGCTGGAAAACTTCTTTCCAGTTATCTTCGGTAGACGCCAGCACCACCGAGGTAAATTTAGCCAGTTCATCGTCTTTTGGACTGATGCTGGCGCTTTGTTGCTGAGTTTGCGGGCTCACGTCCCCACCGTTCAACAACGGCGAGAGATCGATGCCGTAATAGCCGGCCACCAACACCACCACCAGAATGGCGATACCGCCCTTGCCGCGAGGAACACGAAAACCGCCACCGCCGCCCCCCAGACCTGAAGACTGCCCGCGACGATCCTCAACATTGTCACTTTCCCGACGCCCTTGCCAACGCATAAATAAACTCCAGATTAGGTTTTTGTCATGTTACGTTGATCATTATAAGTGCTGAGCAGCGGAGGAAATGTAGAATTTTTCCGGAAATGCAGTCTGAGAGAAATATTGCAGGGGATAACGGGGCCGAATGACCCCGTAGAGCGCGAAAACGCTTAGTCGAGCTTGACGCCGATGCGACGGGCCACTTCTTCGTAAGCTTCGATCAGGCCACCCAGGCTCTGGCGGAAGCGGTCCTTGTCCATCTTGTCCAGGGTGTTTTTGTCCCACAGGCGGCTGCCGTCCGGCGAAAACTCATCGCCCAGCACTACTTCGCCGTTGAACAGGCCGAACTCCAGCTTGAAGTCGACCAGGATCAGGCCGGCGTCGTCAAACAGCTTGCTCAGCACGTCGTTTGCCTTGTAGCTCAGCTCGCGCATGCGCGCCAGGTGCTCTTTGTTCACCCAGCCGAAGGTTTCACAGTAGGATTCGTTGACCATTGGATCGTGCATGGCATCGTTTTTCAGGAACAGGTCGAACAGCGGCGGGTTCAGTACCAGGCCTTCTTCAATGCCCAGACGCTTCACCAGTGAGCCGGCAGCACGGTTGCGGATCACGCACTCGACCGGCACCATGTCCAGCTTCTTCACCAGCACTTCGTTGTCTGACAGCAGGCGTTCCATTTGCGTCGGGATGCCGGCCTCTTCCAGTTTGCTCATAATGAAATGGTTAAACTTGTTGTTCACCATGCCTTTGCGATCGAACTGCTCAATGCGCTGACCATCCAGTGCTGACGTATCGTTGCGGAACTCCAACACCAGCAAATCAGGGTTTTCGGTGGTGTAGACGGTTTTTGCCTTTCCGCGATACAACTCAGCTAGCTTTTGCATCTTACATACTCCAATAAGAGAATACCCTTCACCTTTCAAACGACAGCGTTGTTGGCTGCCACTTGAAATCTCTTGGGTATAGAATTTATACAATTAATTCTTTAACAACACACATGGGTATATTGTGCCAAACCTGCGACGCAAACGATACCGTATTAGACAAAGAAAAAGGGGCCGTAGCCCCTTTTCAATCAGTTAACGCTGGTTTTACTGAATGCTGCCTGGAAGGCCGCCACCAAGCCGTCATTTTGCGACTGGGTCAATGGCTTCCCTTTAGGATCGATAAATTGCAGGCTGGTGCGGTTGTTCAAGTCCCCGACCTGCAGTTTGTAGTCGCCCTCTTTCAGTTCAGGATCCTTGGCGCCCAACGCATCCCAATCGCTTCCGCTCAGGGATTTGTAAGTTACGGCGACGGTGCCCTGCGGACGGCTGCGGTCACCCACTTTCATCCCCAGTTTCTCCAGCGCCGCAGGCAGGCGATCCCACACTACGGTGTAAGGGCCGCGCACGACCAGCATCGGCAGGCCGGTGTCATCGGCGCTGCTCTGTACGTCCAGCGCGCCGAAGCGGTTGGCCGTCTGGCTGCTTGCCAGGTTGTCCTGCTTGTCCAGACCTTCTACGATGGTGTTCATCATCATGCCGTTGTAGCGCTGCACTTCAGACGGGTCGGTAATCTGTTCGGTTTTACCCTGCTGCTGCAGGCCCACGGTTTTCACCGTCAGCGCCTGCTGGTAACCCTGCTGTTGCACGCTGATCTGGTAGCGACCTTCGTACTGGTTGTCTTCATCCAGACGGTTCCACTTCACCCAGTCGGTGGTCAGCGTCTGACCGGCGTCCTGACGTGAGGCGATTGCGATATTTTTCGTCTGCAGCATGCTGACAACGCGCGACCACAGGTTCTGGTTCTGCGGGTTATTTTCCAACAGCAGCGTACCGCTGTCGCCGGCATATTGCGCGCGTGAACCGCTCAGCAATGCCAGTGGCTGCACCGGCGGACGAATATCCAGTTGCTTGCCGACGCCGCCTTTCAGCGTGGTGGCCGGAACATCATAATTACCGCTTTGCACCGGCAGGATCATACCGGCTGGAGCGTTCAGTGGCTTGAGCACCGACGCATCGAGGTAAGACTCATCGCCGCTCACCTGGCGTTTGTAACGCTGATCGGTGGTGCAGGCGGCCAGCATCATAACCAGCGAAATACCCACGACTTTTGCTACCGTCGACTTTTGCAATGAATAAACCATCAAATTTCCCTTAGAGTTACAGCAAACCGGCGCTTTTCAACGCGCGTTCCACTACCGGACGGGCAGCGTCGGTCAACGGCGTCATAGGCAGACGCATCGTATCGGTTGCCATCAATCCCAATGCCTTACAGGCCCATTTCACCGGAATTGGGTTTGCTTCTACAAACAAATCCTGATGCAACGGCATCAAGCGCTGATTTAAGCGGCGTGCCTCAGCAAAGTCGCCCTGTGCTGCCAGCGCGCAAAGCTGCGCCATTTCACGCGCCGCCACGTTGGCCGTCACGGAAATCACCCCTTTGCCGCCCAGTTGCATGAAATCCAGACCGCTGGCGTCATCGCCGCTCAGCAAAATGAAATCTTCATCATCAAGCAGCACTTGGATCTGACTTACACGACTTAAGTTCCCTGTTGCCTCTTTAACAGCAACAATATTCTTAATTTTTGCCAAACGCGCAATCACCGGCGGCAGCATGTCACACCCGGTGCGCGAAGGCACGTTATAGAGGATCTGCGGCAGTGCAGTGCTTTCGGCAATCGCCTTGAAGTGCTGGTACAGCCCTTCCTGAGTAGGTTTGTTGTAGTAAGGCGTGACCGTCAGGCAACCCACTACGCCGGTATTTTCAAAGCGCTGGGTCAGCGAAATGGCTTCGGCGGTGGCGTTGGCGCCGGTACCGGCGATCACCGGAATACGGCCTGCGGCCAGTTCCAGCGTCTGCAATACCACGTCAACGTGCTCGTCATGGGCAAGCGTTGCGGACTCGCCGGTAGTCCCTACGGAAACGATGGCCGCAGTTCCACTGGCTACATGATAATCAATCAATTTTTTTAGGCTCGCGCGATCGACAGCACCTGTGTCGTCCATCGGCGTAACCAGTGCAACAATACTTCCCGTAAACATTGGCCGTCCCCTCCACAAACAAGTCACTCATGGTACTTTTGCTGCCTATCCAAAAGCAAGCAAACAACGGCGTTGTAAGCGCTTGGCAGGCGGTTTTTTTTATGTTTACCATGGTAACCCCATTGAGCACGACAGGAAGCTCCATTTTGCCTAAGCCAGATGAACACTATCTCGTGATTACCGCGCTCGGCGCCGATCGCCCCGGAATCGTCAATGCCATCACTCGCCACGTCAGCAGCTGCGGGTGCAATATCGAAGATAGCCGTCTGGCCATGCTGGGTGAAGAGTTCACTTTCATCATGCTGCTTTCCGGCAGTTGGAACGCCATTACCCTGATCGAATCAACCCTGCCGCAAAAAGGCGCGGAGCTGGAACTGCTGATTGTGATGAAGCGCACCAACTCGTCGCACGAAAGACCGCCGATGCCGGCTACGGTGTGGGTGCAGGTGGAGGTGAAAGACTCGCCGCACATCATCGAGCGCTTTACCGATTTGTTCGACTCCAGCCAGATGAACATTGCCGAGCTGGTATCGCGCACCCAGCCTGCGGAAGGCGACCTGCCGCCGCAGCTGTATATCCAGATCACCGCGCACAGCCCCGGCAATCAGGATGCCTCAAATATTGAACAAGCCTTTCATCGCCTATGTACAGAATTGAAAGCACAAGGCAGTATTAGCGTTGTGAACTATCCACAGCATGATGAGAAAGATGGAGAGTAGTGATGAGCCCATTGAAAGCCGGTGACACAGCGCCGAAGTTTAGTTTGCCTGACCAGGACGGTGAGGAAATTAATTTGGCCGACTTCCAGGGACAGCGAGTGCTTGTTTATTTTTATCCCAAGGCGATGACGCCGGGCTGTACCGTACAGGCCTGCGGTTTGCGGGATAACATGGATGACTTGAAAAAAGCGGGTGTCGAAGTTCTGGGCATCAGCACGGATAAACCAGAGAAACTGTCGCGTTTTGCCGAGAAAGAGTTGTTAAATTTCACGTTGTTGTCTGATGAGGATCATCAGGTAGCGCAGCAGTTCGGCGTTTGGGGTGAGAAAACCTTCATGGGGAAAACCTATGACGGCATTCACCGCATCAGCTTCCTGATCGACGCCAAAGGCAAGGTTGAAAAAGTGTTTGATGATTTCAAGACCACCAATCATCACGACATCGTTCTGGATTACCTGCAAAAATAATTCTCACGAAGCGCAGCGGCCTGCTGCGCTTCGTTATCCCCGCTTATTCCTGTTCCGTTTCTACCCGCAGTTCGTCCGGCCAGGCATGGATCACCGCCTTCACCAAGGTTGCCAGCGGGATAGCGAAGAACACCCCCCAGAAGCCCCACAGCCCGCCAAAGACAATCACCGACAGAATAATCACCAGCGGATGCAGGTTGACCGCTTCAGAGAACAGAATCGGCACCAGCAGGTTGCCATCCAGTCCCTGCACCACCAGATAGGCGACGATCAGCGTCCAGAAATCGGCGCCGACGCCCCATTGGAACATCGCCACCACCACCACCGGAATGGTCACCAGTACCGCGCCGATATAGGGGATCAGCACCGAGAAACCGACCAGCACCGCCAGCAACAGCGAATAACGCATATCCAGCACCGCGAACACCAGATAGGTCGCCACCCCGACGATCACCATCTCCAGCACCTTACCGCGAATGTAGTTGGTGATCTGCTGGTTCATTTCGATCCACACCTGCCCGGCCAGCCCGCGGTTGCGTGGCAATACCCGGCGCACCGCATTGAGCATCTGTTCCTTGTCCTTCAACAGGAAGAACATCATCATCGGGACCAGGATCAGATAAATCGCCAGCGTCAGCAGGCCCACCAGCGACGCCAGCGAGAATTTCACCACCGACTCGCCCATGCCCGACAGGCGTCCGCGCAGGTTCTCCGCCATCATGTCGATGATGCCGGCATCCACCAGCGCCGGGTAACGCTTCGGCAACGTCGCGGCGAAGTTATAGAACTGGTTGAGCATGCCCGGCAGATCGGTCATCAGGTTGATGCCCTGTTGCCAGGCGGTCGGCGCCACCACGAAGACCAGCAGCATCGCGATACCGGCAAACAGGATCATCACCATGCTTGCCGCCCAATTACGCGAACAGCCGATGCGCTGCAACCGCGCGGTCGGCCACTCCAGCAGGTACGCCAGCACGATGGCCACCAGCAGCGGGGTCAGAATGCCATGCAGAAAATAGAGAATGAGGAACCCGGCGAGCAGGATCACCAACAGCGCGATGGCTTGCGGATCGGTAAAGCGGCGGCGGTACCACTGTAATAACATCTCCAGCATCAGAGAGGGCTCCTAGAGGTTTGACTGGCAGGCATTGCTGTTCCTGTAATAAGTATTATTGACCCTACGCTGGCTAAGCCAAAAGAGGAAAGGCTGAAGGCCGGGTATTCAGCGTATGGTTGTACCATGCCGCCCCTTCGCCATCCAGCGATTGTCAGCACAGACAGGGGGGAAAGAAAATGATCGATTTACTGCGGGGAAAATCGCGGCGGTTTAGCTGTAGGCCAAACCGCCGCTATGCCATCAGGCCTGAGAAGATCAGAAGTCGTAAGTCAGCGAGGCTTTAAGGGTGCGCGATTGCCCCTGGAAGATATAGGTGCCGTTGCTCTCCACGCTGGACCAGTACTTCTCGTTGGTGACGTTATCCACGCCAACACGCCAAACCATGGTGTTTTGATCCGCGTTCATACGCATGCGGTAGCGCACCCCGAGATCCAGCGTGGTGTAACTGTCGAGTTTCTTGGTGTTCGCCGCATCGGCAAACTGCGAGCCGGTATGGCGAACCCTGGCGGTCGCGGTCAGGCCTTCAACCGGTTGAATGTCATACTCGGCGCCCATCACCATATAGAAATTCGCAACGCCGATAGCATCCTTGCCGTCGTTGGTGCCGTTTTTGGTTTTGGTCAACTCGGGTGACAACCAGGTGGTGCTGCCGTTAAGGCGTAACCCGAGCATCGGCTCACCGAACACGTTCAGTTCCACACCGCGGTTACGTTGCTCACCATCCAGCGCATAATAATTCTCGCTGTTGAGCATGGCCGAAGGTTTCTTGATTTCAAACAGCGCCAGCGAACCGCCCACACGTTCGAAATCAACCTTCACCCCTACTTCATTTTGTTTGGAACGGGCGATGCCGGTGCTCTGGCCGAAGTTAGTGGCTTCCTTCGGCGCATTGCTCCCCGGCTGCAACGCTTCGGTATGGTTGGCGTAGAACGACACATCTTCCCACGGCTTGTACACCAGACCCAAGGTGGGCATCCAGCGGCTTTGGGTATAACGGGACGAGGTATCCTCCAGACCGGTGGCGTTGCTGTAGTTGCGCACCACCACTTTTTGATGGCGCGCAGCTGCGGTTAACAGCACGCGATCGCTAAAGAACCCCAAAGTATCACTGAACAGCCAACCCTGGGTGCGATTACGGGCGGTGGTTAACGGATCGGAATAGTTGCCGCCAAAGTAAGCGTTATCCGGCACCGCCACATCGTGATTGTCGTAAATATTGGTCGTCGGGTTGTTAGCCGACATGCGCCAGGCGGTTTTGTCGCGTTTGATTTGCGCAGAGTAACCCACGTTGACCTTGTGCGAGACATCCCAGGTATTGAATTCGCCGCTGACCCCGGCCATGCCGCTGAACGCATCGATAATACGGTTGGTGTCCAGACGCCCTACCGTGGCGTCACCGTTGGCATTAATCAGCTTGGGTGCGCTGTAGAGCCCGGTTTCATGGGCATGCTGCGCGCCCAGCCCTGTGTAGACCTTCCAGCGTTGAGTGAGGTCATATTCCGCCTTCACCATACCGAATTCGTTTTCGATATCGCTGTAGCCCCATTTCTGGCTGTAATTCTTGGCCGGATCCGGCACCGCAGGAATAAAATCAACGCCGCTGATGTTGACCCCCATGGTACCGCCATGGAAAGTTTTTTTCTGATAACCGAAATCCAGCGAGGTGCGGAAGCGATCGCCACGGTAATCCAGCCCCACCGAGGCCAGCGTGGTACGGCGTTTATCGTCGTTGGCGGCAGCTTCACCTTCACGATGAACCAGATTAACGCGAGCCCCAAACTGGTTGTCGTCACCAAAGCGGCGGCCTACATCCAGCTTGCCACCGACCTGAGAGTCAGAGGTGTAATCGATGCCCACCTGCGTGGTAGGCGTCTCTTCCGCGCGTTTGGGTTCGAGGTTTATCATACCGCCCACCCCACTGGTGGCTACGCCGTTGAGCAAGGCGTTAGCGCCTTTGAACACCTCCACGCGCTCCAGCATTTGGGTATCCATAACCTGACGCGGTACCACGCCCGACAGACCGCCCATGGTCATGTCGTCGCCATCCAGTTGGAAACCGCGAATGCGGTAGGTTTCGGCGAAGTTGCCGTAACCCTGCACCGCCTGAACGCCCGCGTCATTGCTGATGACATCGGCAATGGTTTTCGCCTGTTGATCCTGCACCAGCTTCGCGGTGTAGCCGACCACGTTAAAAGGTACGTCCATGGCTTTTTGTTCGCCCAGCATCCCCAGACGTCCGCCATGCGCGATTTGCCCATCGAGATAAGCGGGAACCAGATCTTCGCCGCCGGCTTTAAAGTCGCTCTCTTTGGTGGCCTGAACCACCAGGGTTTCTTCCTGATTTTTTTTGCTGCTTTCTGCCGGAGCGGCCAGCGCCCCCTGGCTTACCGCACCGATGGCCAGCGCCAATAACGTCAGGCGTTGCGGAAATGATGTTGAACTGGTGTTGTGCATAATTCACTCATGTACGAGGAGAAGTGGAACAAAAATGGCCCGTTACCGGGCCGGTGTGGCTTATTTATTTAAATCAATGCGAACGACGCTGTCCGGCCCCTGAGTAGAGTGATCCTTATTAAAGGGCTGTTTGACGGTGACAAACAGCACCTGGCCGTCGGCCGAGAGTTGAAGGCTGTTTGGATTTGGCGTTACCGCCCAGCTCTGTTTCACGGCATAGGTTGTGGCATTGAGGCTCAGCACCTTGCCGGACTCACGCTGCGAGAGGTAGATTTCATTGCGTTTGGCATTGAACACCACCGCCAGAGAGTCGCCAACATCCAGCTGCTTGAGCAGTTTTCCAGTGTGGGTATCCAGCACCAGCGTAGTTTTGGCTTTGGAATTGTCGGTCACAAACAGGCGTCCGGTTTCGCTGTCTTCCGCCAGGTTAAGCAGCAGCGCCGGCTTATCGCCCAGCGGCTTCCAGCGTTTTTCGATTCGGTTGTTTTTCGGGTTGATGACCAGAATTTCACCGCTGCCGTTCGCGGCGTACAAACGCTGGGTTTGTTCCGAGTAATGCAGGCCGGTCATCCATTTGCCGGTGTTTTTTATCCGCGCTTTTAATTTCAGCGTGTTGGCATCCACCACCCAAATCAACGCCGGGTCGGCCACTGCGCCTATGTACAGCGTATCTTTGTGCAGCAGAATTTGACGCGCGCCATACGGCAGGCCTTTCTCGTTTCGTTCACTAAACAGCAAGCGGCCTTTCACTTTGCCGTCGGCGGTATTGATCGCGCTGATGCCGCCGTCCAGGGAGTTAGTGACATAAAGAGTTTTGCCATCAGGGGAGATCTGCATGGCGAAGTTTTTCAGGTCGGTGTGGGTAGCGCCGAGCGTTTTCAGCGTTTTCGCATCCAGCTTATAAACCACCCCGCCCTGCACATCTTTAAAACCTTCGGAACTGGCCACGTACAAGGCATCGCCCACCGGCGTCAGCGCCATCTCGTACAGACCCTCCGCCAGATCGCGTCTAACCACGTTGTCGGCAGATTGAGCCGCCGGAGCGGCAGGTTGGGCAACCGGGGAAGCAGCGTTTTGCTTAGGGGCGACACAGCCGCTCAACGCCAGTGTCATCACCACGGCGAGCGCAGAAACTTTCATCTTCATCAGGAAATCCTTGGCCATATAAACTGATTGAGTGGAGGCTCTTGCGGATTATTTTTGGCTTTCTCAACAGGAGAAATGAGCTCCACCGTACATTCTCAATGTTTCCTTGTGACTGGGGGTCACTTTATCGCAGGCGGCTGGACCGCCTCAGTTACGAATAGCAAAGAGAATAATAATCATACTCATTACTTTTTTGGCAGGCAAATGCAATTGGTCCGCTTAATCATGCGAAAGCACCATAAAGCGAATACCCCCATCGTTCACATAATGATTCCGCCGCATTGGCAAACGAGACGATAAATGGTCATGCTGTAAGGCTATCTCATCCTCATGTCTGACCAAGGAGAATTTATGTCAGTTTCAGCCCGTAACCAGTTATCCGGCACCGTGTCTGCCGTCGCTAAAGGCGCCGTTAATGACGAGGTGGAAATCACTTTGCCGGGCGGCGAGAAGCTAGTCGCTATTGTGACGGTGCAAAGCCAGCAGTCGCTTGGCCTGGTCACCGGAAAGGAAGCGGTGGCGCTGATTAAGGCCCCCTGGGTTATTTTGGCTTCGGAAGACTGCGGGCTGCGTTTCTCCGCCCGCAATCAATTCGCCGGGGAAGTCAGTGCAGTTGAGCAAGGGGCGGTGAACAGCACCGTGCACATTAAAACGGATGCCGGTTTCAAACTGACCTCGGTGATCACCAATGAAAGCCTGCAAGAGATGGCGTTGAAGAACGGCGCTCGAGTCATCGCTCTGGTCAAAGCCTCTTCCGTACTGCTCGCCGTCAGGGCATAGTTTCAGGGCCCTTTCAAGCCCGCATCGGCGGGCTTTTTAGTGGGCAAGTGCTTGGGGCATTACTTTATCCCTTGCTCGACAAGCAGCCCGACGGCGATCAACACCATGGCCGCGCCGGAAAAACGGCTGACAACCCGTGCAGCCTGCGGGCGCGTCTGCAGTACCGACTGCGAGCCATACCCCACGATCAAATAAACCAACCCGCAGCTGATCAGATGCAACAGGCCAAGCGCGAGAATTTGGGTCGGGATCGACCAACTGGCGCTCGCGTCGGTGAACTGCGGCAGCAGAGCCAAAAACAGCAGAAATACCTTGGGATTCAGGCCGCTGACGCAAATGCCCTTGCCGGCCCAACGCAGCCAGGAGCCGGACGCCTGCGCATCGCCGGCGCTCGGCGTCGGGGGATTGCGCAGCATGTTGATGCCAATCCAGAACAGGTAGCCGGCCCCCAGCAGGGTGAGCGCCGTAAGAGCCATAGGATTGCCTGTCACCAAAGCGCCCACGCCTGCCGCCACGATCGCAATAGCGATAAGGTGCCCACACAGCAACCCTGCCACCGCAGGCAGCACTACCCGTCCACGAATGCCGGCCGAGATGATATACGCCCAGTCCAGACCCGGCGTAATCACGAACAGAATCGAAACGGCCCAGAAAGCTGCAAAAATGGCCGGCGTCATAAATATCCCCCCCGCCACCGACACCCGGCAGTTTGGCTTATCCATTTAATCACTTGGCGTTCCTCCGGTGGACAGCGTTAACAGGCCGAAAGCCATTTATGTCCAAAGTTGTTCAATTATTGAAAAGAATATCCCCAAGTTGTTAGAATGTGATTTCAATTATTTGCTTATAAATCGCAAATTGAGGGAAATTTTTCCAAATGGACAAGATTGACCGCAAAATCCTTGCTGAACTTCAGTTTGATGGGCGTCTTTCTGTTACCGACCTGGCTGACCGAATTGGGCTGAGCGTTTCCCCCTGCCACCGCCGGGTGCGAGCGCTGGAACAATCTGGCGTGATCAGAGGCTATCGTGCCCACCTCGATCCCGGCAGTCTGGGCTTTAACTTTTCCGCGCTGGTTTTCGTCACCATGCGGGAAGGGGATCGCCAGGCTGTTGAAGCCTTCGAAAACGCCATGGTGGATATTCCCCAGGTTATCCAGGCGCAGCGATTGTTCGGCGATCCCGACTACCTGTTGCATGTCATCGCCCGCGATTTACCGGCTTTTCAGCGGCTTTACGACGAACAGCTTTCCGCCCTGCCCGGCGTTCAACGCCTGACCTCCACGCTGGTGATGAAAAGCGTGGTGCAGGACCGGCCCTTTCTGCCGTTGTAGATCCCAATCAAATCCAGAAGGATACAGTTATGAACAGTGGTTTCGAGGACTCAAAAGCCTTGTACATCGGCATATGCACGGTGGTAGGCGATGCCTTCCTGGCGTTGGCCAATGAAGAGCATGAAACGCAAAAAGCAGACGTGATTAATGAGCTTAAAACGGCGATTACCCGCGAAGGTCGGGATGTCAATCTGGATGAAGCGCGCGAATTGGCGATTGAGTGGCTGGAACGATAGGTAACGCCGGTTACGTTGCTTTTGCGGGGTTAGCAGGGCCATAACCGCCTTCCGGGCTGCCGTTCTGGCAACAAAAATGGGAGCGTTTCCGCTCCCATCAGATTATTGACAAAGGGGGATAAAAGCATGGTTTTTCCCCCTTTGTGTTATCAGCCGAAAATCAATAAATTGATTTTCCTGATTTATTTTCAAAATCTTTGGTGCCTGCCGCCAAACATTATATGTTTGCAGTCTCATGGGAGCGTTTCCGCTCCCATCGGCTATTCAGGGCACAATCACGTAATCGGGATTGGCAACGGCGAACAACGCCTGCCGATCCGCTGCCGGTGGATAAATCCACTGTGTATTGATTTCCTGTTTGATCTTTTTGCCCTCTTCGCGCGTAAAGCGCACCTGACGATCCCAGCCTTCGGTGTAGAGCGCGCCCCAGGGCCCAAGATCAAGACAGGTAACATACTTCGGCTGGCTGTAAGGGTGCAGCGGCAAACCTAACAGTTCCGCAGCAGCATTGTGACCGGCCACGCGCCCCAGACTCATCGCATGCTGACAGGTCATCAGGTTATGATTGCCCAGCTCGTCGGTCGCCGCTTTGACCGTGTCCCCGGTGACAAAAACGCCGTCCATCGCAGGCGCATGCAGGAAAGCATCACCGACAATACGTCCGGCACTGTCGCGCTCACCCGGGATTTGTTCAACCAAGGGATGCGCCCGTACCCCGGCGGCCAAAATCACCGTATCGGTGGCAATGCGCTCACCGCTCGACAAAGTCACGCTGCCTGCGTCAATCCCCGTAACGCGAACCCCGGCTCGAGATTCAACGCCACATTCTTCCAGTGCCTGGCGGATCACCACCGCAGGTTCAGCCCCCATGCCGGCGCCCACTTCGGCCGCCGTATCGACAATCACCACTCGAATATCGACTTGGTTGCCCAAAATGGCACGTAAGCGCATCGGCATTTCAGCGGCGCTTTCCAGCCCGGTAAGCCCCCCGCCGACCACCACCACGGTATTGCGTGCCGGGGTATCCGGTTGAGTCGCCAGCGCTTTTAAATGGGCATCCAGTCGTTGTGCACTTTGCAGCGTATCGACATTAAAACCATGCTCGGCAAAACCGGCAACCGCAGGCACGAACAGTTTGCTGCCGGTTGCCACTACCAGGCGGTCATACGCCAACTGAAGTTTTTTCCCCTCGGTGCTCTCCACCACCAGCGTCTTGTTTTCGCCGTCTATCTGCTCAACCAGACCGGCCAGATGACGAACGCCAATCGCAGCGAGCTGTGCCGAGATGTCCGGACTCATATTTTCCAGTACGGCCTCGTACAATCTTGGGCGGATCGTGACGTTCGGGGTCGGCGAAACCATCGTCACCTCAACGCTCTGTTCCTTACCGGCAAGCGCTACGGCTCGCATGGCGGAGACGGCGGCCCAAAACCCGGCAAAACCAGAACCGGCGATCACTATTTTCTGCGTCATGGAATGACTCCTTCAAATACCTGTTGTCGAGCGCCTGAGGTGTTTTTCAGGCGAATTTTACCGCTCCGCCCCTGAAAAAGGGTGCAGAAGGGTGACCGCCTGTGGCACACAGGCGGGTAAAAACATCAGAGAAATTACGGGGGCGTTATTGCGACTTGACGCGGGCGGGCTTGCCGCTGCGAGTGGTGCGCTCGCTCAGGCGTTCATCAAGCCAGATGTTGACCTCGCCAAAGAACCCTTCTGGCGCCTTGCGCCCAAATCGAGAGGCGACGGTGCCCAGCGTTTGTACCGCCAGCGCATCGCGCATCGCCTTTTCGGCCTGCAGCATCACCGCATGGATCGCACACTTGCCTGATACGGCCCAGTCAGGCGGGCTGTCGTCGAACACTGCGCAGCGACCGCGGACTTCCTGGCAATCGAACAACGGCTTGTGCCCTTCGATGGCATCGATAATTTCCAGGAAGGTGATCTCCTCTGCCGGACGGGCCAGCCGATACCCACCGCGCACGCCTTCGCTGGCGGCGACGATCCCCGCCTTCTCCAGCTTGGGGAAAATCTTGGCCAGGAAACTGGGTGAAATCCCCTGCAATTCCGCGAGATCGCGACTGCTTAGCGCGCGTTGATCCTCGCCGACCAACCAAAGCAAACAGTGGATGCCGTATTCAACGCTGGTAGTGATGTAAGCCATATTAAGTTTGCGCTGCACTCTTGAATTCAATAACGCAGACTATATTAGTCCACGTTTATTCTGTCAATTAAAACACGGACAAACTTTGTCTTTGTTTTTCATGGTGGCGAAAAAAATGCATCGACGAGGCCCAAGGCCGTTGATCGTCAAGGGAAGATCCCTAAGTGAAAATAAAAAATTCTGTTTGATTATTGCCGAACAGAAGTTTCCTTGTCGCTGCCGGCTGACTATGATGTTATCTGCCGGCGGGGCGCCGCAACGCGTGCATTTTTGTGAGCTAACACGCTTTCGCACTGATTGTTCTGGCGAGACCGGAAGCGAAGAAGAACTCTTGTGTGATGCTGACGTCTTAGAAATGACTATTTAAGGGAAAGGCCTGACTATGACCACCCGGTTGACCAAAACAGCGATTGCAATAATGTTGCTCGGCACACTCAACGCCACGGCGCTGGCGCCGGTGCAGGCGGAAACCCAGGATCAACTGCCGGATATGGGCACCTCTGCGGGGGGAACCCTAAGCATTGGCCAGGAACTGGCGATGGGTGATTTCTATGTGCGTCAGCTTCGCGCCAGCGCGCCCCTGATCAACGACCCCCTATTGACTCAATACATTAACCAACTGGGTAACCGGTTGGTGGCGAGCGCCTATTCGGTACGCACGCCGTTTCATTTTTATCTGGTACGCAACGACGAGATCAACGCCTTCGCCTTCTTTGGCGGTAACGTGGTGTTGCACTCAGCCCTGTTCCGCGAAACCGACAACGAAAGCCAACTCGCCTCGGTACTGGCGCACGAAATCTCGCACGTGACTCAACGCCACCTGGCGCGAGCGATGGAAGACCAGCAACGCAACGCCCCGCTGACCTGGGTAGGCGCCCTTGGCTCCATTCTGCTGGCGATGGCCAACCCGACCATGGGGATGGCAGCGTTGAGCGGCACTTTAGCCGGCACCCAGCAAGGCATGATCAGCTTTACCCAATCGAACGAACAGGAAGCCGATCGTATCGGCATACAGGTACTGCAACGCGCCGGGTTCGATCCTGAAGCCATGCCCGACTTTTTGCAGAAGCTGTCCGATCAATCGCGCTACGCCTCCAAACCGCCGGAAATGTTGCTGACCCACCCCCTGCCCGACAGCCGCCTGTCCGATGCACGCAACCGAGCTAACCAGATGCCCAAACACCTGGTGCAGTCCACGCAGGATTATCTGATGGCCAAGGTGCGTTCGCTCGGTATGTACAGCTCAGAGGGGTACGGCCTGCGTGAAGAGCTGCTCGATACTTACAGCAAAGGCAACGTACGCGAACAGATGGCAGCCAAATATGGCCGCGCCATTTTGTTCTATGAGGCCAAAAAGTATGACGACGCCCGCAACATCATTCAGCCACTGCTGACGCAAGATCCGAAAAACGTCTGGCTGATCGATCTGATGACCGATATCGACCTCGGTCAGAAACGTGTGCCGCAGGCGATTGCCCGTCTGCAAGCCGCCAATGCCGCCCAAAGTAACAACCCGGTGCTGCAACTCAACCTGGCCAACGCCTACGTGGAAGGTAACCAACCGGCGCAGGCGTCAAAAATTCTTAACCGTTACACCTTCGCCCATCCGGACGATCCCAACGCCTGGGATCTGCTGGCCCAGGCCAGCGCCGCACAGGGACTGCGCGATGAAGAGCTTTCCGCCCGTGCCGAGAGCCTGGCCCTGACCGGTCGTCTCGACCAGGCCATTGGTTTGCTCAGCAATGCCAGCTCACTGCAAAAACTCGGCAGCCTGAAACAGGCGCGTTATGATGCGCGTATCGACCAGCTGCGCCAGCTACAACAGCGTTTCCGTCAGTACCAGCGCAGCTGATTTTCATAAAGGATGAAGTTAAATGAAAAACGTCACTATTTACCACAACCCGCGCTGCTCCAAGAGCCGTGAAACCCTGGCGCTGTTGGAACAGCATGGCGTGAAGCCTGACGTGGTGCTGTATCTGGAAACGCCGCCGTCGGTAGACCAGTTGAAGAAACTGCTGAAAGAACTGGGGTTCAGTTCCGCACGCGAGCTGATGCGCAAGAAAGAAGATCTGTACAAGGATTTGAAGCTGGCGGATGAAAACCTGAGCGAAGCCCAACTGTTGCAGACGATGGTGGACAATCCAAAGCTGATTGAGCGTCCTATCGTGGTCAAAGGCACCCAGGCACGTATCGGCCGACCGCCAGAACAGGTGCTGGAGATTTTGTGAGTTTAGCCAGGGCGCTCGTTTAGAGTGCCCGAAATGGCTCTGCTACAGCCCGAGGATCTCTTTCACAAACGGGATAGTCAGCTTGCGTTGGGCGGTGATCGAGGCGTGATCGAGTTGATCCAGGGTCATAAACAAGGTACGCATTTCGCGATCCAGCCGCTTGAGCAGGAAACGACCGACGTCTTCCGGCAGTTCAAAGCCGCGCAGTTTGCCACGCAGTTGCAGGGCCAGCAGTTTTTCTTCATCCGACAGCGGCTGTAACTTGTAGATTTGCCCCCAGTCCAGGCGTGAAGCCAGGTCCGGCAGGTTCAGATTCAATTGGCGCGGCGGCCGATCGCCGGTGATGAACAGGCGCGTGCGGCCTGTTTCCAGAATGCGGTTGTAGAGATTAAAGATCGCCATTTCCCACTCTTCGTCACCGGCGATGCATTCGATATTGTCGATGCATACCAGCGCCAGCTGCTCCATCCCGTCCAAGACTTCCGGCACGAAATAAGCGCGCTTGTCCAACGGCACATAACCCACTGCTTCACCGCGCTGCGAAAGCTCCGCACAGGCCGCATGCAACAGGTGACTGCGCCCACCGCCCTCGCGTGACCAGAAATAGATATAGCTGCCATGTTCCTGACGAACGGCGGACTGGATCGCGCTCAATAGGGATGGGTTCTCCCCCGGATAAAAACTGGCAAAAGTCTCATCATCGGGAAGATAAAGTGGCAGTGAAAGCTGTGCCGGCGTATTCAGAAAAGCACCTCAACCAAAACTGGCAGGAAAACGCGGTCAGTCTATCACAGAAAACAGGCTCTGTTGAACCGGCAGGATTTTATGCCGTAATAGTGAACAACGATCGCCGATAAAGTTAAATTTCTCTACGGCCAGCGTCAGTGAAATTTGTATTTTATCTAACACTTATCCTAGTATAGAAAGGCGAAACGCAATCTCCTTAAACAAGGTTTCTACAAGGATATAGACAATGAAAGTATGGAATAAAGTGCTTTTGGCCTCAATCATTGGGCTATTGCTTGCCGGCTGCGATGACTCATCCAAGGTCGACGCCAATCTTGAAAAAGCCAAAGACAGCGCCGAGCAGATGAAAGATGCCGCACAGAAAAAAGCGGACGATCTGACCGATAAAGCCGCCGCGGTGGCCAAAGACATCAAACAAGAGGCCACCACTCAGGCCGATCAATTGAAAGACAAGGCCTCGGCGATTAAAGACGATGCCGCCAAGCAGGCAGATGCCATCACCAATGATGCGAAAGCCAAGGCTGACGCCATCAAAGAAGATGCCAGCAAGCAAAGCCAGCAGTTGGTCGATCAGGCTAAAACCATTAAGAACGATGCCATTAATGGTGCCAACGATCTGACCGAGCAGGCCAAAGCGAAAACCGAAGCGATTAAAAACAGCGCTGAGAATAAAGCGGAAGAATTAAAAAGTGATGCCGATGCAGCAGGGAAAGAAAATACCCCGCCGGCCGCACAACAATAATACTTAGCAGCAAAAGAAAGGAGCAGTAAATGGGGATTATTTCCTGGATTATCTTCGGTCTGATCGCCGGTATTTTAGCCAAGTGGATTATGCCAGGCAAAGACGGCGGCGGTTTTATTCTGACCGTCGTCCTGGGTATCGTCGGTGCCGTGGTTGGGGGCTATATCAGCACCTTCTTTGGCTACGGCAGAGTTGACGGTTTCAACTTCGGCAGCTTCGTGGTGGCGGTGATTGGCGCTATCGTGGTGCTGTTTGTATACCGTAAAATCCGCAGTTAATTTATTGCACATCAACAAAACGGGCAGCCCATTGGCTGCCCGTTTTCCTTACTACTTCTGCTCGGCCGACTCGTCCGGCGCTTCGATCACTTCTTCTTCCTTGCGGTACAGGCTGATGACCTTAAACAGCAGGCTGAGCCCGATGCCGACGATGGTCGCCAGCGCCATGCCTTTCAACTCGGCAGCACCGATGTGCACCTTGGCCCCGCTGACGCCGATAATCAGGATCACCGAGGTCAGGATCAGGTTTTGCGCCTTGTTGTAATCCACTTTGGATTCAATCAGCACACGAATACCTGACGCACCGATTACCCCGTACAGCAGCAGAGAGACCCCGCCCATCACCGGTACCGGCACCGCCTGGATAGCCGCCGCCAGTTTACCGACGCAGGACAGCAGAATAGCCAGAACCGCCGCGCCGCCGATCACCCAGGTGCTGTAAACCTTGGTAATGGCCATTACGCCGATATTCTCACCGTAGGTGGTGTTTGGCGTTGAGCCGAAGAAGCCGGAAATCACCGTCGAGATGCCATTGGCAAACATCGAGCGGTGCAGGCCTGGGTCACGGAGCAGGTCTTTTTTGACGATATTCGCGGTCACCACCAGGTGGCCAACGTGCTCGGCGATCACCACCAGCGCCGCCGGCAGGATGGTGAAGATGGCGAACCATTCAAAACGCGGGGTGTAGAACGTCGGCAGCGCGAACCAGTGCGCCTCGCGGATCGGGGTCAGATCCACCACGCCCATAAAGAACGACAGCGCATACCCTACCAGCACGCCAATCAGGATCGGGATAATCGCCAGAAAACCGCGGAACAGCACGGAACCCAGGATGGTCACGCCCAGCGTCACCAGCGAGATAGTGATGGTAGTGGTGTCTGCGCTGACGCCGTCAGCCGGCAGCAAGCCCGCCATGTTCGCCGCCACACCGGCCAATTCCAGGCCGATGACCGCCACAATCGCCCCCATCGCCGCCGGAGGGAAAATGACGTCCAGCCAGCCGGTACCGGCTTTTTTAACCAGCAACGCGACCAGGCAAAACAGCACCCCGCACATGATAAAACCGCCCAACGCCACTTCATAACCCAACGGCAACAGCAGCAGCACCGGGGAAATGAACGCAAAGCTGGAGCCGAGATAGGCCGGGATCTTGCCCTTGCAGATAAACAGGTACAGCAAGGTTCCGACGCCGTTAAACAGCAACACCGTCGCCGGGTTAATCTTGAACAAAATAGGCACCAGCACGGTCGCGCCAAACATGGCGAACAGGTGTTGGAAGCTGAGCGGAATAGTCTGGAGTAGCGGCGGGCGTTCGCTTACGCCTATCACGCGACGGGTCATGGATGTTTTTCCTCTAATGACTTTTCGAGTTTTACCCTATGTATTTCAAGTTGCAGCCAGGCGCCCGGCTCGCTCATCTCCAGGTATTGTAGGGGCGCCGCATGCTGCGCCCGCATTAATCGGGGCGAATTTATTCGCCCCCTACAGTAACTGGGGTGAGCTAGTGCAGGTAACAACGCTGTAGCTTGAAAGACGACGAGCATTAAAAAGCCGACTCATCAGTCGGCTTATTTTTGTTTATTTGGTACCAAATATCTTGTCGCCCGCATCACCCAGGCCCGGTACGATGTAGCCCTTCTCGTTCAGGCATTGATCGATGGAGGCGGTGTACAGCTCGACGTCCGGGTGCGCTTTCTCCAGCGCGGCGATCCCTTCCGGCGCGGCAACCAACACCAGCACTTTGATGCTGTTGCAGCCGGCTTTCTTCAGCAGATCGATAGTGGCGATCATCGAGCCGCCGGTCGCCAGCATAGGGTCGACAACCAGTGCCAAACGCTCTTCGATGTTGGACACCAGCTTTTGGAAATACGGTACCGGCTCCAGGGTTTCTTCGTCACGGTAAACGCCAACCACGCTGATACGCGCGCTAGGTACGTTTTCCAGTACCCCTTCCATCATGCCCAGACCGGCACGAAGAATAGGCACAACGGTAATTTTTTTCCCTTTAATCTGGTCTATTTCAACCGGGCCGCACCAGCCATCGATGGTGACTTTCTCTGTTTCCAGATCGGCGGTCGCTTCATAGGTCAGCAAACTACCCACTTCTGAGGCCAGCTCACGGAAGCGTTTGGTGCTGATATCATTTTCACGCATCAGGCCAAGCTTGTGTTTCACCAGCGGGTGTTTCACCTCAACGATCTTCATCATTTTTCTCCTATTAAGGTGGTTTACGGCCAAAAAAATCGCCGGATTATACCTCCTTTTGCCGACTGCGCCACCCACAATAGCCCGATCGGGATCAACAAAAGTTTGAATAACAGTATAGATGACGAAAAAGCGGAGCTGGCTCACAAGCCACTCGCAAACGTTTGCCTGCGCTGTTAGAATTGCCGCGCCTTATTCCGGAATCAATGCCGGAAGCACAGTATTCAAACCGCAAACCGTCGTGGGGATCGCGCAGTGACCGACAAAACCTCTCTCAGCTATAAAGACGCAGGTGTCGATATCGATGCTGGCAATGCATTGGTAGACCGCATCAAAGGTGTAGTAAAACAGACCCGCCGCCCGGAAGTGATGGGTGGTCTGGGCGGTTTTGGCGCCCTGTGTGCGTTGCCGCAGAAATACCGCGAGCCGATACTGGTTTCCGGTACCGACGGCGTAGGCACCAAGCTGCGTCTGGCGATGGACCTGAAACGACACGACACCATCGGCATCGATCTGGTCGCAATGTGTGTGAACGACCTGGTGGTTCAGGGCGCTGAGCCGCTGTTCTTCCTCGATTACTTTGCCACCGGCAAGCTGGACGTGGACACCGCGGCCAGCGTGATCACCGGCATCGCCGAAGGCTGTAAGCAGTCCGGCTGTGCTCTGGTGGGCGGTGAAACCGCTGAAATGCCGGGCATGTACCACGGTGAAGACTATGACGTGGCCGGCTTTTGCGTCGGCGTGGTCGAAAAGTCCGAGATTATCGACGGCAGCAAGGTGCAGTCCGGTGACGCACTGATCGCCCTGGGCGCTTCAGGCCCACATTCCAACGGCTACTCGCTGGTACGCAAAATTCTGGAAGTCAGCAACACCGACCCAACCACTACCGTTCTGGAAGGCAAACCGCTGGCGGACCACCTGCTGGCGCCGACCAAGATTTACGTGAAATCGGTGCTGGAGCTGATCGAGAAAATCGACGTGCACGCTATCGCCCACCTGACCGGTGGCGGCTTCTGGGAAAACATCCCGCGCGTGCTGCCGAAAGGCATGCAGGCCGTGATCGAAGAATCCAGCTGGCAATGGCCGGCCGTCTTCAACTGGCTGCAGCAAAACGGCAACGTCAGCCGTTACGAAATGTACCGCACCTTTAACTGTGGCGTGGGCATGGTGATCGCACTGCCGGAAGAAGCCGTGGAACCCGCCATCGCATTGTTGACCGCAGCCGGTGAAAAAGCGTGGAAGATCGGTAAACTGACCGCTTCTTCTGACGAACAACAAGTGGTCATCAACGGATGAAAAAGATCGTGGTGTTGGTCTCCGGCCAGGGGAGTAATCTCCAGGCGCTGATTGACGCCTGCCAGCAGGGCAGAATTGCCGGCAAGATTGTGGCGGTGTTCAGCAACAGGGCGCAGGCTTACGGTTTGCAACGTGCAGAAGCGGCAGGTATTGCCGCTCATGCGCTGGACGCCAAGGCCTTTGCCGACCGGGCCGCGTTTGACGCCGCCCTGGCGGATGCCATCGACCAATACCAACCGGATCTGGTGGTGCTGGCCGGTTACATGCGCATTCTCAGCTCGCAGTTCGTGCAGCGCTATGCCGGACGCATGCTGAATATCCACCCTTCCCTGCTGCCCAAATACCCTGGGCTGCATACTCACCGTCAGGCCATCGACAACGGCGACAGCGAACACGGCACTTCGGTGCACTTCGTGACCGAACAGCTCGACGGCGGCCCGGTGATCCTGCAGGCCAAGGTGCCAATCTTCCCCGGTGACGAGGAAGACGAGGTGGTTGAACGGGTACAGGCTCAGGAACATACCCTTTACCCGCTGGTGGTGAACTGGTTTGTCGAAGGCCGCCTGGCGATGCGCGATAACGCCGCCTGGCTGGATGGCGAGCGCTTGCCCGAGCAAGGGCATGCGGCAGACTAAAGCGCCAATCTGAATCCTTGCTAAACGGTGCCGCTCACGGCGCCGTTTTTTTTTCGCCGCACCCCATCTCCGACGTTATACTTGCCCACAGTGGCAACCGCCCCCTATCTATAACGACATTAAGGAACCCCCATGTCCAGCACTACCAACGTCAGGCTACGCCCACTGGAACGGGATGATTTGACGTTTGTCCATCAGATGGACAACAACGCCAGCGTGATGCGCTACTGGTTTGAAGAACCCTACGAAGCCTTCGTAGAACTCTCCGATCTTTACGACAAACATATCCACGACCAGAGCGAACGCCGCTTTATCATCGAACACCAGGGTGCCAAGGTCGGGCTGGTTGAACTGGTGGAGATCGACCATATCCACCGCCGCGCGGAATTCCAGATCATCATCGACCCGACGCATCAGGGCAAAGGCTACGCCACTATCGCCGCCAAGCTGGCGATGGATTACGGTTTCTCGGTACTGAACCTGTACAAGTTGTACCTGATCGTCGACAAGGAAAACCCGAAGGCTATCCACATCTACAGCAAGCTGGGCTTTGAAGTCGAAGGTGAGCTGATTGACGAATTTTTCGTTAACGGCGAATACCGTACCGTGCTGCGCATGTGCATCTTCCAGCCGCAGTACATGGCGAAATTCAAAACCGCCGCCAGCGATAAACCTTTGGTTAAGTGACAACAAAAAACCCGCGAAAGCGGGTTTTTACCATCATGATGTTTGGGCTTTTCCCAACGACAGGAAAAGACAGCTGCGGCATCAACCATAGCGCCCGGTAATATAATCCTCGGTGCGGCGCTGGCGTGGTGAAGTAAAGATATCGTCGGTGTCGTTGTATTCCACCAATCGGCCCTGGTGAATAAACGCCGTGTAATCCGATACGCGTGCCGCCTGCTGCATGTTGTGCGTCACCAGCACCACGCTGTACTGCTGCTTCAGCGCGGAAATCAGCTCTTCAATGGTCAATGTGGAGATCGGATCCAGCGCCGAGGTCGGCTCATCCAGCAGCAGCACTTCCGGCTCGATGGCTATCGCCCGTGCAATCACCAACCTTTGCTGCTGACCGCTGGAAAGACGAAACGCATTCTCGCGCAGCCGGTCTTTCACTTCATGCCACAGCGCGGCGGCACGCAGCGAACGCTCCACTGCCTCATCAAGGATCCGTCGGTCACGTACGCCCTGCAGACGCAGGCCGTAAACCACGTTTTCATAAATCGATTTCGGGAAGGGGTTTGGCCGTTGGAATACCATACCGACCCGCCGTCTTAACGCCGCAACGTCAATCTGTGCGCCGCCAATACTTTGACCGTTCAGTTGCAAATCGCCTTCAATCCGGCAGTTGTCCACCAAATCGTTCATGCGGTTGAAACAGCGCAGCAGCGTGGATTTACCGCAGCCGGACGGGCCGATCAGCGCCGTCACCCGGTGCTTGGGAATACGCAGCGAGATACCGTGCAGCACCTGTTTTTCGCCATAAAACAGGTTGAGGTCGTTAACCGCCAGCGCGGTATGTTCATCATCAAGGTGCTGGACATCCAACCGGGGCAAACTGCCTGGCGTCATCAAACTCATTAGGCACTCCCCAAGAATAACATCGTTGTTACTGCGACCATGCTCTGTACCGCTCCCTCAGCGAATGGCGAATGCCCATCGCCGCCAGATTCAAGCCCACCACAATCGCCACCAGCAGGAAGGCAGTGGCGAACACCAGCGGCCGGGCAGCCTCCACGCTCGGGCTCTGGAAAGCCATATCGTAGATCTGGAAGCTCAGGTGCATAAACTTCCGCTCCAGATGCAGATACGGGAAAATATCATCTACCGGCAGCACCGGCACGGATTTCACAACACCCACCAGCATTAATGGTGCCGTCTCCCCGGCGGCGCGCGCCACCGCCAGGATCAGACCGGTCATCATCGCCGGCGCCGCCATCGGCAACACAATACGCCACAGCGTTTCCGCCCGGCTGGCACCCAACGCCAACGAGCCCTGGCGCAACGAAGCAGGAATGCGCGACAGCCCCTCTTCGGTAGCGACAATCACCACCGGCAACGTCAACAACGCCAGCGTCAAGGCAGCCCACAGCACGCCCGGCGTGCCGAAGGTCGGGTTAGGCAACGACTCCGGGTAGAACAGCTGATCGAGCGTGCCGCCAATCATATAGACGAAGAAACCAAGGCCAAACACGCCATAGACAATCGACGGCACGCCGGCCAGATTAACCACGGCGATGCGGATCAGCCGCGTCAGCAGATTATTGCCTGCGTATTCATGCAGGTAAACGGCGGCAATCACGCCAAACGGCATCACCACGATCGACATCAGGATCACCATCAGCACCGTGCCGAAAATCGCCGGGAATACGCCGCCTTCGGTATTGGCCTCTCGCGGGCTGTCGCTGAGGAATTTCTTCACCTGTTCACCCCAGTGCACCAGCTTTTGCGTGGTATTCATCGCGTTGGGGTACCAGGCATCGCGCACCTGGCTTAGCGCAATGGTATGGGTCTGGCCGTGCATGTCACGCAGCAACAGCGCATCACGGTGGCGATCGCGGTTCAAGCCTTCCAGACGATCGGAAAGCAACCGATATTGACGTTGCAGTTCCAGCCGCTCGGCATTGATTGACGCCTGTGCGCGGGCGTCTAGCTTATCTTCCCGCAGCAAGCTTTTCTCTCGCAGACGCAGCGTATCGAACCGCTGGTTAATGCGCGCCATATCGCGAAACTGAATATCATGGGCCTGACGCGAAAGCGCGGCAATCTGCGGCAAACGCTGCAGCAGCGCCTGGCTAAGATTACGGCCGGTCAGCGGCTGACCATCCTCCAGCATACCGGCCAGATAACCGTAGGCGGTGCCGTTGTTATTACGTTCCAGCACCAGCAGATCGCGCGGCGTGCTTTGGCGAACAATGTCACCGGCCAGCAGCGTACGGAAGTCTTGTCCTTCACTCTCGCGGTTGCCCACCTTGATCAGATAGCGCTCAAAACTCTGCGCATTCCCCGGCGGCAGTGCGATACCGGACTCCAGCAGTTGACGGCGCGGGATGCTTTGCTGCTGATACAGCTCGCCGACCATCGTCACCGGCCCTGCGGCGCTCTGATTCAGCTCAAACTGGTAGACCGGGCTGGGCCAGAAATAGCGCATCCCCTGCCCGGCCAACAGCAGCATAATGCCGATCAGCGCCAACAGGCTGACGGCCACCGACCCGGCGGTCAGCCAGATCCACGGCGAACCGCTCTTCACCCAACGCTTCATGCCGCCTCCTGGTTCAGGGTATAGCGCTCACGCAGCCGCAGTCGGATCGCCTCCGCCAGCGTGTTGAAGACAAAGGTGAAAATAAACAGCACCAGTGCAGTAAGGAACAGCACCCGGTAATGGCTGCTGCCGGCGACCGCTTCCGGCATTTCTATGGCGATATTGGCCGCCAGGGCACGCAGGCCCTGGAACAGGCTGCCGTCGATAACCGGCGTGTTACCGGTCGCCATCAGTACAATCATGGTTTCCCCCACCGCGCGGCCAAAGCCAATCATCAGCGCCGAGAAAATGCCGGCGCTGGCCGAAGGCAATACCACGCGCATCACGGTTTGCCACTGGGTGGCCCCCAACGCCAGCGACCCTTGGCTCAGGGTTGCCGGTACGCTGAACAACGCGTCCTCCGCCAGCGAGAAAATAATCGGCACTAACGCAAAGCCCATCGCCACGCCAACCACCAGCGCATTGCGCTGGTCATAATCATCGCCCAGCCAGAAATGCAGGGGCTCGCCGAACAGCTTCACTTCCAGCCAGGGCCCCACGCTAAACGCCAGCCAGACGGTCAATACGATCAGCGGCAACAGGATCAGCAGATCGACGCCCGGCGGCAGACGCCGCGACGCAAACCGGTTCATCAGCGCACCGCAGGCCAGCACCACCGCCGCCAACAGCAAGGGCAGCGACAACACCGCCAGCAGGTAATATTCAATCACCGGCGCCAGCCAGATGCCGGCCACCAGCCCGATCACCACCGTCGGCAAGGCCCCCATCACCTCAATCGCCGGCTTAATCACCCGCCGCAGTCCGGCCGACATGAAATAGGCGGTATAAATCGCCCCGGCCAGCGCCAGCGGAATGGCGAACAGCATGGCATAGGCCGCGGCCTTGAAGGTGCCAAAGATCACCGGCATCAGGCTGAATTTGGCCTGGTAGCTGTCCTCGCCAGAGGTGGATTGCCAGACATAGGCCGGTTCGGGGTAATTTTCGTACCACACCTTGTGCCACAGCGAGCGCCAGGTGACGTCAGGGTAAGGGTTATCGATCGCATAATGTTGCCAGCCCTGTGCCGTTTCCAGCAGCAGGCCGTCACCGCGTGGAGCGAACGCCATCTGCTGTACCCCGGCGCTCAGCCTGCCGTTCAACAGCGGCTGCGGCTGGATGCTGGAAAACAGCGAGAAACCGCCGTCCGGTCTCAGGGTGGCGAACACCCGGCGATAAGGTTCGGCCACCAGCAAATCCTGCGGCTCGGACTGGTGGTCGAAATGCTGCACCGGCGTCAGTTGCCAGCGCCGATCTTTTTCGACATCAAACCATTCGCGTACGCTGCCGTCAGGCGCTTCGATCAGCAACGCGCTGCCGCCAGGCAACGCCGTCAGTTGATAAGGAGAATGTTCGCCAAGCGTACGCGTTTCTTTTAGCTGCAGCTGCGTGTCGTTAATTTGGTAGCGCGCCAGCCGATTCCCCGCCAGCAGGTACAATTGGCGACCGTCGGGCGTCAACACCAGCTGCTGCACCGTACTGCCCAGCGTGATCTCACTTAGCTGCGGCGGGTGGTCGCTGCCGAAACGGCCAAACACCAGTCGGCGATCTTCGGTCACACCGGCCAGAAGGTACTGCCCACGTCGCGCCTCGGCCAACGCCAGCAGCGTTAACGCACGCCCCTGTTTATCCAACGTCAGCGCTCGTTGCCCAAGCGGGAACAACCACTGCGGTGCCGATGCCCCGGCTGCTGCGAAGTCCGCGCTGGCGACGATAAACCGGCCGTCGGCCTGTGCCAAAGCAAACAGATCGCGTTCGCCAGCTGCCTGAGCCAGTAGTTTCGGTTTGGCCAGCAGCGTCTGTTGCGTCAGAGGATGGGCGTTCTGCTGCGTCAGAGGGTAGAACTGCCCCTGCCCCTGCGCATCGATGCGGTAGCCTATCCGTTGCTGCACATCCATACCCAGCGCCAGTGCAGGCGCGGAAGCGGCGATCGCCAGCGGCTTCGCCTGCCCCATCGCCGCCGGTTTAAACAGCGGCAGCACCGCAAACAGCAGGTAAACGAAGATCAGCATCAGCGTCATCAACACCAGCAGCCCGCTGACGGTAACCGCCGCCTGAACGCTACAGTCGATGCGCGCGCGCAGGCGATCCCGGGGATGTTGGTTTACCGTAGTTTGTGCCATGTCTCTCGCTGTCGCTGATGTAAGCAGGCTTGCGCCATAGAATAACCGGGCATCTTATGTCAGTTTTGTGACGTTTGCATGACAAAGTTGCCTACCACTCATATCGAATTTAACGCTGCTTATCAGCATTATTAACCCTATATATTGCTGAGAAATGATGGCAAAGCCGATCATCTGTAGAGATATTTGGCATTATTGTCTTCATTTTATAGCGCTCCGAAATAACCCACGACCCGGATGCCGCAGAGAATATTTTTACGCCTTAAAATGCCTCGCCCCAAGGTAATGGATATGTTGGACTTTCCTGTCAATCTCTCGCAATAATGATGAAGGACACTAGAGCGGCATCCGGGCGCTGCGTCCCGGATCCTTTTCTAAAATTGAACTGGAGTGGCAATGGGTCAGGAAAAGCTCTACATCGAAAAAGAACTAAGCTGGTTATCCTTTAATGAACGCGTGTTGCAGGAAGCCGCAGATAAGAGCAATCCCCTGATTGAGCGCATGCGTTTTCTGGGCATTTACTCCAATAACCTTGACGAGTTCTATAAGGTCCGCTTTGCCGATCTCAAACGACGCATTCTGATCAGCGAAGAACAGGGCTCTGGCGGGGCTTCACGCCATCTGCTGAAAAAGATCCAGGCCAAGGTATTAAAAACCGATCAAGAATTCGACAGCCTGTATAACGATTTGCTGCTGGAAATGGCACGCAACCAGATCTTCCTGATCAACGAACGTCAGGTGTCGGAAAACCAGCAAATCTGGCTGCGGCAATACTTCAAGCAGCATTTGCGCCAGCACATCACGCCGATCCTGATCAACAATGAAACCAACCTGGTGCAGTTCCTGAAAGACGATTACACCTATCTGGCGGTGGAGATTATCCGCGGCACGCGTATCGATTACGCGCTGCTGGAGATCCCGTCCGACAAGGTGCCGCGCTTCGTCAACCTGCCGCCAGAAGCCCCTCGCCGCCGCAAGCCGATGATCCTGCTGGATAACATTCTTCGCTACTGCCTGGACGATATCTTCAAGGGCTTTTTCGATTACGACGCGCTCAACGCCTATTCGATGAAAATGACCCGCGATGCGGAATACGATCTGGTTACCGAGATGGAATCCAGCCTGCTGGAACTGATGTCTTCCAGCCTGAAGCAGCGCCTGACCGCCGAGCCGGTACGCTTTGTTTATCAGCGCGACATGCCCAATGAAATGGTGGAACTGCTGCGCGGCAAGCTCGGTATTTCCAACTATGATTCGGTCATTGCCGGCGGCCGTTACCATAACTTCAAAGACTTCATCGGTTTTCCGAACGTCGGCAAGGCCAACCTGGTCAACAAACCGCTGCCGCGCCTGCGCCATACCTGGTTCGAAAAATTCCGCAACGGCTTCGACGCCATTCGCGAGCACGACGTGCTGCTTTACTACCCGTACCACACCTTTGAACACGTGCTGGAGCTGGTACGCCAGGCGTCGTTCGACCCCAGCGTGCTGGCGATCAAAATCAACATTTACCGCGTGGCAAAAGACTCGCGCATTATCGAGTCGATGATCCACGCCGCCCATAACGGCAAAAAAGTCACGGTGGTGGTAGAGCTGCAGGCGCGCTTTGATGAAGAGGCCAACATCCACTGGGCCAAGCGCCTGACGGAAGCCGGGGTGCACGTCATTTTCTCCGCGCCTGGCTTGAAAATTCACGCCAAACTGTTCCTGATCTCACGCCGTGAAGGCGACGAGATTGTGCGCTATGCTCATATCGGTACCGGTAACTTTAACGAGAAAACCGCGCGCATTTACACTGACTATTCATTGCTGACCGCCGACGCACGCATCACTAACGAAGTACGTCGGGTGTTCAACTTTATCGAAAACCCGTACCGGCCGGTCACCTTCGACAACCTGATGGTGTCGCCGCAGAACTCGCGTCTGAAACTGTATGAGTTGATCGACAACGAAATTGCCAACGCCGAAGCCGGGCATCCGGCCGGCATTATGCTGAAAATCAACAATCTGGTGGATAAAGGGCTGGTAGATCGGTTATATACCGCCTCCGGCGCCGGCGTAAAAATCCGCCTGTTGGTGCGCGGGATGTGTTCTTTGATTCCCAACCTGCCGGGGATCAGTGACAATATTCAGATAATCAGCATCGTCGACCGTTATCTGGAACACGATCGGGTTTACGTTTTCGAAAACAAAGGTGACAAACTGGTTTATCTGTCCTCTGCCGACTGGATGACCCGTAACATAGATTACCGCATCGAAGTCGCGGTCTCGCTGCTGGATCCAACGCTGAAACAACGGGTTCTGGATATTCTGGAAATCCTGTTCAGCGACACGGTCAAAGCGCGTTACCTCGATAAAGAACTGAGCAACCAGTACGTGCCGCGCGGCAACCGCCGCAAAGTCCGTTCTCAGGTTGCCATTTACGAGTATTTAAAAGCTCTGGAACAACCAGGACAGTAGGCCAGCAACTATGCCGCTAAAAAGCACTGCAACGAACAAACCGCAGGAAATCGCTGCCATCGACCTCGGGTCGAACAGCTTCCACATGGTGATTGCCCGCGTCGTCAATGGCGCCTTACAGGTATTGGGGCGTTTAAAACAGCGGGTCCACCTCGCCGATGGATTGGACAGCAACAATGTGCTCAGTGAAGAGGCAATAGAACGTGGCCTGGCTTGCCTGGCGCTGTTTGCCGAACGGCTGCAAGGTTTCCCGGCGGATAACGTCACCATCGTCGGTACCCATACCTTGCGCCAGGCGGTGAACGCTGAAGTGTTCCTCAAGCGTGCCGCCAAAGTGATCCCCTACCCGATCGAAATCATCGCCGGGCAGGAAGAAGCGCGTCTGATCTTTATGGGCGTGGAACATACCCAACCGGAAAAAGGCCGCAAGCTGGTGATCGACATCGGCGGCGGTTCAACCGAACTGGTGATCGGCGAAGATTTTGAACCCCTGCTGGCGGAAAGTCGCCGCATGGGCTGCGTCAGCTTCGCCCAACAGTTCTTCCCTGGCGGGGAAATCAGCAAAAACAACTTCAAACGCGCACGTCTGGCGGCAGCACAGAAGCTGGAAACGCTGGCCTGGCAGTACCGTATTCAGGGCTGGCAATATGCTCTGGGCGCGTCGGGCACCATCAAGGCCGCGCACGAAGTGCTGGTGGCGATGGGCGAAAAGGACGGTCTGATCACCCTCGAGCGGCTGGAAATGATGGCGGAGCAGGTGCTGCAGTTTAAAAACTTCAGCGCAATGAGCCTGCCGGGGCTGTCGGAAGACCGCCAGTCGGTGTTTGTGCCGGGCTTAGCCATCCTGTGCGGCGTGTTCGATGCGTTGGCGATCCGCGATCTGCGCCTTTCCGACGGTGCGCTGCGCGAAGGCGTGCTGTACGAGATGGAGGGCCGTTTCCGTCATCAGGACATTCGCAGCCGCACCGCCAAGAGCCTGGCCGATCACTACAATATCGACCGCGAGCAGGCAAAACGGGTGCTGGATACCACCGAATTGCTGTATGCGCAATGGATGGCCCAGAACACCAAGCTGGCGAACCCACAGTTGGAAGCCTTGCTGAAGTGGGCCGCGATGCTGCACGAAGTGGGGTTGAGCATTAACCACAGCGGCATGCATCGCCATTCGGCTTACATTCTGCAAAACACCAACCTGCCGGGCTTCAATCAGGAGCAGCAGTTGCTGTTGGCGGCGCTGGTGCGCTTCCATCGCAAAGGCATCAAGCTGGAAGAACTGCCGCGCCTGAACCTGTTCAAGAAAAAGCATTACCTGCCGCTGATCCAACTGTTGCGCCTGAGTACCCTGCTCAACAACCAGCGCCAGTCGACCACCACGCCGGAAACGCTACGCCTGAGCACCGACGATAACCACTGGACGCTGCGCTTCCCGGCCGGTTATCTGGCGCTGAACAACCTGGTACAACTGGATCTCGAACGTGAACAGGCCTACTGGAACGACGTCGTGGGCTGGAAACTGATTTGCGAAGAGGAAGGTTCGCAAGACGAGCAGCGCTCTGCCTGAGTCTGTTGCCCCCGTTCTGCGGGGGCGACAATCAAGGTTGTTTCGATAACAATGCCGCTAACGGCTGCGGTTCGCCGACAAAATACCCCTGCATATAGTCCACGCCCACCCCTTTCAACGCGACCAACTGCTCCAGGCTTTCCACGTATTCCGCCACAATGGTCAAGCGCTTCATTCGCGCAACTTTACAGATAGACGAGATCACCTGAAAATCCACCGCGCTGGTCAGCATGTCGCGCACGAAACTGCCGTCGATTTTCAGCATGTCGACCGGCAACATCTTGAGGCGATCGTAACCGGCATAGCCGGTGCCAAAATCATCCAGCGCAATACGACAGCCCATTTCACGCAGCGCCTGCAGGTTGGCGCCGGCGTAATCCGTATTCTGCAGCAGATGCGACTCGGTCACCTCTAACGTCAGCTGATACGGCTCGATACGGTACTGCTGCAACAGGTTGTCTACATCCTGGCTCAGCATCGGTCGGCACAGCGAAGAAGGCGACAAATTCACAGCAAAGCGCGCACTGGGCAGATCGATACGGTGCTGGTCCATAAACTTCAACGTATTACGCAGCACCCACAGATCCAACCGATAAGCCAGACCGAACTCATGCGCCACCGGCAGAAAATCATTCGGCGATATTATGTTCCCCAGATCGTCGCGCATCCGCAGCAGGATTTCATAATACCGGTCACCGCGCAGGCCCTCGATCGGCTGCGCCATCAGGATAAATCCGTCGTTATCCAACGAACGCTGTACCCCGTGCAGTAACGCCACCTTGCGTTTGACTTCATCCTGAACCGCATTGCCGCTATTTTGCACGCTCTCCGGCTTGCCGCTGGTGAGAGAAACCTCCGCCAACGCGCTGAGCTCCCCCAGCAGCAGGTAGAGATGTTCAAAACCGGGCACCACGCTGCAATAGCCTAACCCCAGCGGGGGATGGAGCGGCAAACCGTTCCATACCAGGCGGAATTTCTCCAGCGCACGGTAAATCTCCTCGACCTTTTCTTCGCTGTTGCCACCGTCCACCCGCAGCAACAAATCGTAGCCCGGCAAATGGTAAACGCCCTCCCCTGGGGCCAATACCTGATGCAGCAGCGCCGCCAATTGCTGTTTGAAACGAATGCGCAACTGCATGCCATAGTTACGGCTCAGCAAATCCAGTTCGCTGACGCGCAGAAAACACAGGGTTGAAGGCGGGGACTGAGCCAGATCACGCTTGAGGGCGCGCAGGTTAGGCAGGCCAATCACCGGATCTTGCAGCGAGGCGCTTTGTGCCCTGGCGTGGCCTAACCGCTGGCGAGTATTGAGCGCCGACATCAGGAAAATGCACAGGGTAAACAGCACCATCATCGAAGAGATGACCGCCAAGTTATGCAACAGATTGTCGGGCTGTGAAGCACCGGGATAATGAAAAAACAGCACCAACAGAGTGGCAGACCAGATAAGGCAGTTGAATTGATAGCCAAAACGTATCGCACCGTAGAGCATTACCGGCAACAGTAAGACCAATCCGTACCCCCCGAGCAACAGGGGAATGGCTTCTTTGGCGTGATGGGACAGCACCGTCACCATCCCCACCAGCACCAACAGCCACAGCGACAGCTCTTTTTTATCGACGTTTGGCGCCATTTCACGACCAAAGCGGCGCCAGAGCTTCAGGGCGAAACGGGGTTTATTCAAGATGCGCAACATGATGTAGAGCAAGGGCATGGCAGAGAGGCAGCCCAGCAGCAGCGCCTGAAAATTGACCAACGCCATCAGATAGCTGTTATCACCGGGCATCATCCCGAGTTCGTCGGGCAACCCGGCAAAGGCGACCAGCAGTTTCAGGCCGAAGACAAACAGCAGTGCCGGTAACACCACCAGCCAGATTAGCCGCTCCTTCACCAGCGCCGCGCCTCCCGGCGCCGCACACCAGCGGCGTTGCGTTTGCCTGCGATACCCCAGCCAACACAGGCTCAGGCAAAACAGGTACAGCAGCGTCACCAGCAAGCCACTTTCCAGGCCCAGCCGGTGGGCGTAACGCAGCATGATCGAGAGGGCTATGCCCGGCAGCGCCCGCCAGTCGTAGACCATCAACAGCGCAATACAGGCGGTGAGCGGCAGATAGAGCAAATAGACTTTGCCCTCGGGCAGCATGATCCGCGGCGACAGCCACCCCGCGAACGGGATCAATAACAGGCTCCAGAGGAGGGGACACCCCCACCAGCGCTCGCGTAAATGCTTCCAGAATATTGGCTTGATCATAAAAATAACGAGTCCGTCAGGGCGTAATTCCATTCACGCGTTCGGGTAATAAGGCAGGTTCCTTTTCGTACCTCTATCCATTCATGAGGCAAGCTGAAAGTATCATATGCGACAGGAGAATGGCGGAAATTTTAGGCGCCAGGCAGGGGGGAGGCTTGACTCCGATCAACCAAAGAGGAAAAGTTGGGTAAAAATGTGTAAGCCTATTTTTTGTCTTATCTTAAGCTGCTGATCCGACAGATAAAGCCAAACTTAAGCTAAACGGCGGCGAAAAACCGGGTTTGGCTGTCCGGAAATAAATAGACAATATTTGTCATCAATGGCTAGAATTCCGTTTACACTCTATCGGCCTGCATCAGCGTTCAATATCTCTATAAATTTCAAGTGGCCGCCGCACGGGCCAGCGTGAAAGATGGCGGGCATAACACAGGAAACCGGCATGCCGGGTGATATATGCGTAAAAAATCCACCGGACAGATGACCAAAATAGTGCTGTTTGTCAGCTTTATCATTTTAGTCGGCCGTCTGCTGTATGCCGCGGTCGTCGCGGTGCCCCACCATCAGGAAAAAAAACTCGCCCCTCAGCAAAACACCACTGAGATGAGCGACGAAAACCGGGACATCACCCCCTGAACCCACGGATTCAAGTTATCCCGCAGGGCTTGCGAATAGTTAAGCAGCCTGCCGTCGGCCAGTATCTCGGCGCGCCAGACCCCTTACTTATTCCTCAGCAACTGCTCCCATTTCATAAAAATGACGCCTGCATTCACTATGCTCTCCAGTCCAGAGCAGGTCTGTAAAGATCACTGAATGCCAGTAAGGAAGACCATGTCAGCTGCAACGCATAACGTTAAAAAAGTCGCTGAGTATCGCCAGCGCATTCTTTCTCTGCTGTTGAACAACAAAGATCTGGTCGATGGCATTCTCGGCCGACCGGGGGATGAAAACGCCCTCAGCAAAAGCGAGCTGCTAAACCAGACTGCAGAAATCACCGGCTTGCTGGACGACATGCACGCCGCTGACCTGGCAGACCTGCTGGAAGCGCTGCCCCAGGACGAGCGCCTGGCACTGTGGCGGCTGGTGGGCAACGCCAAACGCGGTCAAACGCTGGTGGAAGTCGCCGAACCCGTATGGGACAGCCTGATCGAAGAAATGAGCGACAAGGACCTACTCAAAGCGATCAAGACGCTGGACGTCGATGAGCAGGCCTATTTGGCGCAATACCTGCCGCGTAACCTGATGGGGCGCCTGTTGACTTCGATGGAGCCGGAGCAGCGCGCGCAAGTCCGCGAGATGATCCACTACGGCAAGGACACCGTCGGCTGGATGATGGATTTTGAACTGATCACGGTGCGCCCCGACGTCACTATCGGTACCGTGCATCGCTTCCTGCGCCTGCGTAAAACCATCCCGGAGGCCACCGACAAACTCTTCGTCACCGATCGTAAAAATACCCTGCTGGGCGAACTGCCGCTCACCGCCGTGCTGCTCAATGATCCGGAGACCCTGGTCCAGACGGTCATGGACAGCGATCCCACCCGTTTTCAACCGGAAGACAAGGCCGAAGCGGCAGCCAGCGCATTCGAACGTTATGACCTGATCAGCGCCCCGGTGGTCGACGCCAAGGGCAAGCTGATGGGCCGGTTGACCATCGAGGAAATCGTCGACGTGGTCAATGAAGAAAGCGACAGCAACCTGCGCCGCATGGGGGGCTTAAGCCCGGAAGAAGACGTGTTTGCCCCAGTCAGCAAGGCGGTGAAAACCCGTTGGGCATGGCTGGCGATCAACCTGTGTACCGCGTTTATCGCCTCACGTGTCATCGGCCTGTTCGAACACACCATTTCCCAACTGGTGGCGCTGGCGGCGTTAATGCCGATCGTAGCGGGGATTGGCGGCAACACCGGCAATCAGACCATCACCATGATCGTGCGTGCGCTGGCACTGCACCAGATTGAGGTCGGCAACATTTCCCGCCTGATGCTCAGGGAGCTGGGGGTGGCCATCATCAATGGCGTGGTGTGGGGCGGCATCATGGGCATAGTGACTTGGTTGCTGTACGGCGACTGGGCGATGGGCGGCGTCATGACGCTGGCGATGATCCTCAACCTGCTGGTGGCCGCGCTGATGGGGGTGGTGATCCCGATGACCATGATCAAATTGGGGCGCGATCCGGCGGTAGGTTCCAGCGTATTGATCACCGCACTGACCGATACCGGCGGCTTCTTTATCTTCCTCGGGTTGGCCACCTTGTTCCTGCTTTAAATCTCCTGAAGGCCGGCCCCGCGCCGGCTTTTGCGTTTGCTCACTAAAGCTGTCTGATTCAGTGGGTTTTATTGCCACGCTGTACTACCCTTTGCCAATAAACTTTCCATCTCATTCGCGTCATGACCTCGTTCAGTGACAGATGCCAGAGTTAAGGGTTGTCTATGGATATCAGCGCACCGAATCATCTCATCACGCGCCAGGGCGCCTTGTTGACGCACAGCCTGCTGGCGGCATTGACGGTATTTTTACTGGCATTGCTGTGCCTGACGCTGTCGAACGAATCCAGCCACTTTACCCCTCTGTGGTTCCCTACCGCCGCCATTATTGCCGTGCTGTTCCGCCACTCGCCGCGCCAGTGGGGGTTACCGCTGCTGGCATGCGGGATTGGCATCGTGACCGCCAGCGTCACGCTGTTCGGCTTTAGCTGGTTCCCGGTAAAACTGACCCTGATCAACCTGCTGGAAGCGGTGGTTTGCACCCTGCTGTTACGCCGCATGCTGCTGACGGACGATCCGCTGAACAGCCTGGCCAGTTGGCTTAAGTTCGTCGTCTGCGCGGTGATCTTCACCCCTTTGTTCAGTGCCCTGCTGGCCGCCTGGTGGGTTCCCGCCCCGGGACACACTTTCTGGCACCCCTTCAGCACCTGGTTTATTTCGGAGGCCATTGGCGTCCTGTCGCTGACGCCCATCGGGCTGGTGTATCGTCGCCGCATGCTGGATACGCTGAATCTGTATACCCTGCTGCTGACGTTGATAGTCGCGCTGACCTTCAGCTATCTGGCACTGAGCTACCTGCCCTTTCCGTTCACCTTCGTCATTCTGCCGCTGCTGTGGGCGGCAATCGCGCTGCCGCGGCTCGAAGCTTTCGTCATCTGCTTTTGCACCACGCTGATGATCACCGTGATGATTTCCGTCGGGTTGCTGCATTTTCATGCGCCCCTCGGTCCCTTCAGCGATATCGAGATTTACCTGCCTATCCTGTTGATTTTGATCCCGGCACATTCGATGGCCATGGTGATGCACGCCTTCCGGGTGGAGAAACAGCATATCGTCGAGAGTGAAACTCGCTTTCGTAATGCGTTGGAGTATTCGGCCATCGGCATGGCGCTGGTATCGCCGCAGGGGAAATGGCTGCAGGTCAATCAGGCGTTGTGCAAACTGCTCGACTATACCCCCGAGGCTCTGCGACGCCTGACTTTCCAGGAAATCACCCACCCGGACGATCTGAACGCCGACCTGACGCAACTGCGCGATCTGCTCGACGGGCATATCAGCAGTTACACCCTGGAGAAACGCTACATCCGCAGCGACGGCGAACACGTCTGGGCGCTGCTGGCCGTATCTTTGGTGCGCGATGCCGAAGGGCTGCCGCTGTATTTTATTTCGCAGGTGGAAGACATCAGCGAGTTGAAACGCACGGCCGCAGAGAACCACCGTCTGATGGAGCGCATTACGCTGGCGAATAAAGTGGGCGGCATCGGCGTTTGGGAATGGATGATGCACGGCGAAGAGCTCACCTGGGACAAGCGTATGTTCGAGCTTTACGACGTCAGCCCGGAGCAAACGCCCACGCTGTCGCTGTGGCGCACGCTGTTGTTGCCGGAAGATCGCGAACGGACCGATCGTGAGATGAGCGTTCTTCTCCAACAACCGGGGCCCTTTATCATGGAGTTCCGGCTGCTCACCCGCGAGGGAAAAGTGCGGCATATTCGCGGCCAGGGCAATGTCATTCTGGATCCACAGGGTACGCCGCTGCGCATGATCGGCACCAATATCGACATGACGGAGGTCCGTAATCTGACCGAAGCACTGCACGAGGAAAAAGAGCGCCTGCACATAACGCTCGATGCGATCGGCGAAGCCGTGATATCCACCGACGACGAAATGCACATTACCTTTATGAACCCGGTGGCCGAGCAGATGTGCGGCTGGCCACTCAGTCTGGCGATCGGCATGCCCGTCGCCGGCGTGGTACGCCTGACCAACGGGAAAGACGGCGAAGAGGTAGAAAACCCGATCCAGTGCTGCCTGCAGGAAAACCGAGCGCTGCCGGCAGACTATGCCCTGGTGCTGCATGGGCGCGACGGCCGCTGCTTCGATATTCAACAGTCAGTTTCACCGTTGAAAACGATCGACGGCAACGTCATGGGGGCGGTGATGGTGTTGCAGGATGTCACGGCCTCACGCGAACTGATGCAGAAGTTGAGTTACAGCGCGTCCCACGATGCCCTGACCACGCTGCCCAATCGCACCAGTTTTGAAAAACGCCTGAAGGCCGCTATCGCCAATGCCACTGAAAAACGGCTGCAGCACGCGCTGGTGTTCCTCGATCTCGACCGTTTCAAGGCGGTCAATGACAACGCCGGCCACGCCGCGGGCGACGCGCTGTTGAAAGATCTTTCTCTGTTGATGCGGCACCATCTGCGCAACAGCGACTGCCTGGCCCGGCTCGGCGGCGATGAGTTCGGGCTGATCCTGTTCGACTGTACGCGGGAACAGGCCCAGTCGCTGATGCAACAGCTGGTTAATCACATCAGCCAGCATCCGTTCTTTTGGGAAGGGAAGATTTACCACGTCGGCGCCAGTGCAGGCGTAACCCGTATTGATGCCTACGCCGGCAAGAGCAGCGAGCTGCTGGCGCAGGCGGATATTGCCTGTTACACCGCCAAGCATCGCGGACGCGGCCAGGTTTATCTCTATGAGGCGCGTCAAAAAATGATCCTGGAACGTCAGCATGAACTGCTGACGCGTCAGGAAGTGACGGACATCATCACCGATGGGCAATTATTGCTGCATGTCAGGGCGGTCGCACCGCCAAAAACGCCGTTGGCGGTCAGTTTCTATCAGTTGAAACTGCAGGTAAGGAGTCAGGACGGTCAGTCGCTGGCGAGCGACGATTTTATCTCCGCCGCCCGGCTATACGGCCTGACGCAAGAAATTGACCGCTGGATCATCGGGCAGATACTGACGCAGCGCGCCCCTGATATTGCCCGCAAGGGATTGTCCATCGCGCTGCCGCTGGCAACCGACAGCCTGCTGGACGCCAGCTTCCAGAAGGATCTGCTGGCAGCGCTGGACGCATCTTCCTTGCAACCAGGGGCATTGTTGCTGGCGGTCGATGACGCAGTGGTGCTGGAGCACGCCGACATTTGCAGGCCGTTCCTCCAGCAGTTGCAGCAACGGGGCTGCAAGCTGATCGTTAACGGTTTTGGCCACAGCCTCAGCGCCTTTGACGAGTTGCATGGCCAAAAGATTGACTATATCCGCGTCGACGAACGCTTTATCACCAACGTGCATTGCAACCAGATGGACGAACTGATGGTTTCAATGCTCAATGGGGCGACGCATCGGGTGCAAGCTCAAACGCTGGCAGGTCCTGCACACCAACAGGTCACGCTGCACACCCTGCAGGCCATTGGCATCGATTTGTCGGACGGCGACGCCATCGCACTGGAACAGTCGCTGACCGAACTGCTCAGCGGCGGTTACTTTGGTATCCGCTAATCTGCATCGCCAAACATCAAAATGACATCCTTGCCTTTCGAGCTGCGGCATAACGCCGCAGCTCGCCCATCACGCATTTTTTGCTTAGCCCGCCTGAGGTTAGTGGTATAACTAACAGGTCAAAGTTAATCGCTTGCATAACACCTCGATACGGAAATCAGCACGCGAATTAATTTTCTCCCGCTCTATACACCTAACTTGCTCAGGGATGAATGGCTATGAAAAACGAGTGGTTTGCCGCCAGAGAGCTGACCGGTATTGCAGGACTGCCCTCCTCGCCACAGGGGATCAACTTGAAGGCCCGCCGCGAAGGCTGGCTCAGCCGTCGGCGCAAAGGCGTACAGGGCAAAGCGGTGGAATACCACATCAACAGCCTGCCGATCGGCGCGCGCAGCTTGCTGATACTGCAAGAAGATCCTGCTGAATACCAGGTTGAACGCCAGGATCCGCTGGCGGTGTGGATTGAGTATTACCATCACCTGAGTGAAAGCGAGCGCGAGAAGGTACTGGCCTTCCTGATGCGAGAAGGAATAGACGGCCTGCTGACGCGCATTGCCGCCAAAGACTAACCCGCAGCCGCTACCCGGCGCCCTCCATTGACGGTGCCCAGCCATCGTTATGCCACAGATGCAGCGTGGCGTAGGAACGCCAGGGTCGCCAGCTTTCGGCATAGCGCTCAATCTGGCGTGGCGTCATGCTGGGAAAACGCTGTTTGATCAGATAATCCCCCGCCAGGAACACGTCCGGCCACGACCAGGCGCGCATGGCGATGTAGCTGGCGGTCCAACTGCCAATCCCCGACAGCGCGGTCAGTGCCTTGATCCCCTGCTCAATATCCAGCACGTTCTCCAGTTGCAATCGCCCTTCGGTAACCGCCTGCGCAATGCCGATTAACGCCGCCGCTCGTTTCAGCTGCACCCCCAACGGGCGCAGCGCCTCAGGCTGTAGTCGCGCAATCTGTTCGGCAGTGGGAAAGACGTGGGTAATACCGCCATAAGGCTGATCCAGCGGGGTGCCCCAGAGTTCAGCCATTCGTCCGGCAAAGGTCGCCGCCATTTTGACGCTGACCAACTGCCCGAGCACCGCGCGGGTCGCCTGTTCGAATGCATTGATGCAGCCGGGCAGACGCAGCCCCGGCGCATCGGCAGCCAACGGCCCCAACGCATGGGCGATTAGATCTGGCGCGGCATCGAGGTCAAACAGTTGGCGAGTGCGCCGCAGCACCTCCGTCGTCACCCGGCTCAGGGAAGGGGCAATTTCCACCCGCACCCGATTGCTCGCCGCTTCCGGCTGCACGCTGACCCAGCCTCGATATTCAACGCCGCCCTGAGTGATGGCTATCGCCCGCAGGTACTGCTGCCCCTCAACCCTTTCCACACCGCTCACCGCACGGGTTTGCAAGAAACCCAGCATGCGCGGCCAGTCATACGGCGGCCGGTAGCCCAGGTGAAACACCAGCCCGCTGGCGACGGTACGTTCGTTTCGGCCAGTACTGCTGCGCAGCGCCGAGGGGATTAACCGGTAACGCGCCTTAAACAGTTCGTTAAAACGCCGCAGGCTGCCGAAACCGGCGGCAAAGGCCACCTCGCTCAGCGGCATATCGGTATCCGCCAACAGGCGCTTGGCCTGCAACAGCCGGTGCGACTGGGCGTAATCAATCGGGGATGCACCAAACTGATCGGCAAAGATACGCCGCAGATGACGATCGGAAATGCCCAGCCGCGCCGCCAGTTGCTCGCAACTGTGCTCCGACAGGTACCCCTGCTCAATCAGCTGCACCGCCACCTGAGCATAGCGATTGCCGAGGTCGATCAATGCCAGCCCCGGCGCCAACTCCGGCCGGCACTTCAGGCAGGGCCGAAATCCCGCCAGCTCCGCCGCTGCCGCACTCGGGTAAAAAGTGCAGTTTTCAATTTTTGGCGTACGGGCGCTGCACACCGGGCGACAGTAAATACCGGTCGACGAAACGCCGACGAAGAAGCGACCGTCAAATTTGCGATCGCGCGCACTCAGTGCCTCATACAACGCCTGCTGTTGGTTTTTCATGGCCACGCTCGGGGTCAGTTTTTTGTGCATTATGCGACTCGATGAGCACGCTGACGTGCGGGATTCGGACATTAAGTTAAGCATGCCGGTACGTTCGCCGCTAAATTTTTCGTCAGTTACGCGCTCTCAGATTGCCCGAGGGCCAAGTCTCGGGTAAAGTCGCCCCCCTTCATTGGCATGGGGATAGAGAAAAGACATGTTTATTGGATTCGATTACGGAACGGCCAACTGTTCCGTCGCAGTGATGCGAGATAACGGCCCTGAGCTGCTGACGTTGGAAAACAACGAACCCTACCTGCCGTCGATGCTGTGCGCCCCGACGCGCGAAGCCGTGAGCGAGTGTTTGCACCACCACTGGCAGGTGCCGACCGCCAGCGAGGAAAACCAGCAGCTGCTGCGCCGGGCAATCAACTACAACCGCGAAGAAGACATTCCCGTCGGCAACGACAGCGTGCTGTTCGGCCTGCAGGCGCTGGCGCACTACGTTGAAGATCCGGAAGAAGTGTATTTTGTCCGCTCGCCGAAATCCTTCCTCGGTGCCAACGGCCTGAAGCCACAGCAGATCGCGCTGTTTGAAGATCTGGTGTGCGCCATGATGTTCCACATCAAGCGTCAGGCGGAAAACGTGCTGCAGGACAGCATCAGCCAGGCGGTCATTGGCCGTCCTATCAACTTCCAGGGTATCGGTGGCGAAGAGGCTAACCGTCAGGCGCAGGGCATTTTGCAACGCGCTGCGGAGCGCGCCGGCTTCAAGGACATTGAATTCCAGTTCGAGCCGGTCGCCGCAGGCCTGGATTTCGAAGCGACACTGAGCGAAGAGAAAACCGTGCTGGTGGTGGACATCGGCGGCGGGACGACCGACTGTTCGGTGCTGTTGATGGGCCCGCAGTGGCGTGACCGTGCCGATCGTCAGCAAAGCCTGCTGGGGCACAGCGGTTGCCGGGTCGGCGGTAACGACCTGGACATCATGCTGGCGTTCAAGCAGTTGATGCCGTTGTTCGGTATGGGCGGCGAAACCGAAAAAGGCATCGCCCTGCCTGCGCTGCCTTACTGGAACGCGGTCGCCACCAACGACGTCCCGGCACAGATCGACTTCTACAGCGCCGCCAATGGCCGCATGCTGCGCGATTTGATCCGCGATGCCGCCGAACCGGAAAAGGTTAAGCGCCTGCTGAAAGTGCACCAGCAGCGCCTGAGCTACCGCCTGGTGCGCGCGGCAGAGGAGAGCAAAATCGCCCTGTCGGCACAGCAAAACATCAGCGCTCCGCTGGCTTTCGTCCAGACTGACCTGGCGGAAACCATCAGCCAGGATCAGCTTGCCGAGGCCATCTCACAGCCGCTGCTGCGCATTCAGGAACAGGTCAGCGCCGCGCTGGCCAGTAGCCAGACTGCACCGCAGGTGATTTATCTCACCGGCGGCAGCGCACGCTCCCCGCTGTTGCGCGCCGCGCTACAACAGCAGTTGCCGGGCATTCCTATTGTCGGCGGCAACGACTTCGGCTCGGTCACCGCCGGACTGGCTCGTTGGGCGCAGACGCTGTTCCGTTAAGGGCCCAAGAGCGTGGCATATCAATGCCGCGCTCTGCCGCCAAGCCATCCGTTGCAAAAACAGGTACTGTATCGGTTGGGACAACAATCATGGCGGGAGCAACAATGCTGATCGTTTTTTCCGGGCTGCCCGGCAGCGGTAAAACTACGCTGGCACGGGCGTTGGCCAGCGCATTGCCGGCAATGTATCTTCGAATCGATACCCTTGAGCAAGCCATCCGCAACAGCGGTTCCCTGGCCGGTGACATCGGTCCCGCCGGCTATTTTGCCGCTTATGGCGTGGCCGAGGACAACCTGCGTCTGGGCCATACTCTGATTGCCGACTCGGTCAACCCGCTGCCGGTCACCCGTGACGCCTGGCGTAAGGTGGCGCAAAGGGCCGGAGCAGCCTGCTTCGAGATTGAGGTGGTTTGCTCCGACAGTAGCGAACACCGTCAACGGGTTGAAACCCGCGCCGGTGACGTTACCGGGCTGCGGCTTCCCAACTGGCGCGATGTCACTGCTCACGATTACACGCCCTGGAAGGAGCCGGTGGCCCGTATCGATACCGCGCACCGGTCAGTAGAAAGTTGCCTGGCACAGTTGCTGACGTTGATTAACACCGCCCGCAGCTGATGCTCGTCACCAGGCGCTGGCCTCGTTCAGGCTACGGATATCCTCGGCATCCAGCCGCAGCCGGGTAGCGCTGATCAGCTCATCCAACTGTTTTAGCGACGTGGCGCTGACGATCGGCGCGGTGATGTCCGGCCGCGCGATCAGCCAGGCCAGTGAGACCTGCGTTGGCGAGGTGTGGTGTTTTTCCGCCACCCGATCCAGCGCCGCCAGAATCTTGAAACCGCGTGGATTAAGGTATCGCTCAACGATGGTGTCGCCACGTTGGCTCTTGCCGATATCTTTTTCGCTGCGGTATTTGCCTGTCAGGAAACCGCTGGCCAGCGAGAAGAAGTTAATCACGCCCAATCCATGGCGCTGCACTACCGGCGCCAGGCTACGTTCATACTCCTCGCGCGCATAAAGATTGTATTCCGGTTGCAGGGTCTCATAGCGCGCCAACCCATTCTGCTCACTGACTTTCAACGCCTCCTCCAGACGATCGGCCTGATAGTTGGAAGCGCCTATCGCCCGCACCTTGCCGGCCTTGATCAACCCATCAAACGCCGCCAGGGTTTCCGCCAACGGCGTGTCCCGGTCATCATCGTGTGACTGATAAAGGTCGATATAGTCGGTCTGCAAACGACGCAGGGAATCCTCTACCGCCCGTTGGATATAGCGTGGCGACAGCCCCTGCTTACCCTCGCCCATCGGCTTGCCGACTTTGGTTGCGATGATCACCTGGTCACGCTTGCCGCTCTTTTTCAGCCACTGGCCAATGGTGGTTTCCGATTCGCCGCCCTGATTGCCCGTCACCCAGCTCGAGTACACGTCGGCGGTATCGATAAAGTTGAGCTGATTTTCCACCAGCGCATCCAACAGGCTGAATGAAGTTTCGCGATCTGCCGTCCAGCCAAACACGTTGCCGCCGAAGGTTAATGCCGGCACTTTGATGCCCGAACGGCCCAGTTCTTTATGACTCATTGCATGCTCCATGGAGTTGATGATTCGCAGGTTAATTATTAGCGCGAAAGCAGGAAATCCGCTAAAACGCATTCGCTATAAGCCGGATGGCAACGCTTATAAACATAGCAGGATTAAATCTACAACTTATTCGGACAATGCTGACGGTTCCTCCATATTTCCTTCATTTTTATGCCGTCTTTCCTCGCTAAACTAGTATTCTGTAAGGAGTGTAACTTTTTTGGCAATGAGTGCCCGCACGCCTGCCTTTTGGAGAGATTTTCGCCACCATGAATGCAAAAAACCCACGTCGTTCACTGTTACTGCGCCTGTTGGTGGTGGTTATTGTGGCTATTGCCGCCGTGCTGATCTGGCGTCACTTCAGCACTCCGCAATCTGCCGACAATGCCGCACCGGGTGCGCGTCACGCCGCCGGGGGAAAAGCAGTCGCAGGCGGGGGACGACGGGGAGCCCCCATGTCACCGGTACAGGCGGCAACCGCCACGCAGCAGACGGTGCCGCGCTATCTTTCCGGGCTGGGCACCGCCACCGCGGCCAACACCGTGACCGTCACCAGCCGGGTCGATGGCCAACTGATGGCGATCCACTTTACCGAAGGGCAGCAGGTCAAGGCCGGCGACCTGCTGGTTGAAATCGATCCGCGTCCGTTCGAGGTGCAGCTGGCTCAGGCACAGGGCCAACTGGCCAAAGATCAGGCCACCCTCGCCAACGCCCGGCGCGATCTGGCGCGTTATCAGCAATTGGCCAAAACCAATCTGGTCTCGCGACAGGATCTGGACACCCAGCTGTCGCTGGTGCAACAGACCGAAGGCGCGATCAAAGCCGATCAGGGCTCCGTCGACAGCGCCAAGCTGCAAATCACCTACAGCCGCATCACCGCTCCGATTGACGGTCGTGTCGGTCTGAAGCTGGTGGACGTCGGTAATTACATCAGCAGCGGCAGCACCACCGGCATTGTGGTGATCACCCAGACGCACCCTATCGATGTGGTATTTACCTTGCCCGAAGGCAATATCAGCGATTTGATCAAAGCGCAAAAAGCCGGCCCGGTCAGCGTCGAGGCCTGGGATCGCACCAACCAAAACCTGCTGGCAACCGGTTCGCTGTTGAGTCTGGATAACCAGATCGACACCACCACCGGCACCATCAAACTGAAAGCGCGCTTCACCAACGAGGACGACGCGCTGTTCCCCAACCAATTTGTCAATGCTCGCCTGAAGGTCGCGACGCTGCTGGATGCGATCGTCATTCCGACAGCCGCCTTGCAGATGGGCAACGAAGGCAACTTCGTCTGGACCCTGAGCGAAGATAACAAGGTCAGTAAACACCTGGTGACCACCGGCGTACAGGACAGCCAAAAAGTGGTGATCAACGCCGGCCTCAACGTCGGCGATCGGGTAGTGACCGACGGCATAGATCGCCTGACCGAAGGCATGCAGGTTGAAGTCGTCACGCCGCAGGCTACCCCGGCCGCAACCCGGCCTACCCACTCACCGCGCACTCAGGGGAAATCCTGATGCAGGTGATACCACCTAACGCCGGCGGCGGCCCATCCCGCCTGTTTATTCTGCGTCCGGTTGCCACCACGCTGTTGATGCTGGCGATCCTGCTGGCGGGGATTATCGGTTATCGCGCGCTGCCGGTGTCTGCGCTGCCGGAAGTCGACTATCCGACCATTCAGGTGGTCACGCTGTATCCCGGCGCCAGCCCGGACGTGGTCACCTCGGCGATCACGGCCCCGCTGGAGCGCCAGTTTGGCCAGATGTCCGGCCTCAAGCAGATGGCGTCGCAAAGCTCCGGTGGCGCCTCGGTCGTCACCTTGCAATTCCAGCTTGAGTTGCCGCTCGACGTCGCCGAACAGGAAGTGCAGGCGGCGATCAACTCCGCCACTAACCTGTTGCCGAACGATCTGCCCTACCCGCCGATTTACAGCAAGGTTAACCCGGCCGATCCCCCGATCCTGACGCTGGCCGTGACCTCCAGCGCCATGCCGATGACCCAGGTGGAAGACATGGTGGAAACCCGTGTCGCGCAGAAAATATCTCAGGTCACCGGCGTCGGACTGGTGACGATTTCCGGCGGCCAGCGGCCGGCGGTACGCGTGAAGCTTAATGCTGCGGCCGTTGCCGCCTACGGTCTGGACAGCGAAACCATCCGCACCGCCATCAGCAACGCCAACGTTAACTCTGCCAAGGGGAGCCTGGACGGCCCAACGCGTTCGGTCACCCTTTCGGCCAACGACCAGATGAAATCAGCCGACGACTACCGCCAGCTGATTGTCGCCTACCAGAACGGCGCCGCGATTCGTCTGCAGGATGTCGCCACCATTGAACAAGGTGCGGAAAATACCCGGCTGGCGGCCTGGGCCAATAAGCAGCCGGCCATCGTGCTCAATATTCAGCGTCAGCCAGGGGTGAACGTCATCACCACCGCCGACAGCATCCGCGAGATGCTGCCCCAGTTGATCAAAAGCCTGCCGAAGTCAGTCGACGTCAAGGTGTTGACCGACCGCACTACCACTATTCGCGCCTCGGTCAGCGACGTGCAGTTCGAGTTGCTGCTGGCGGTCGCGCTGGTGGTGATGGTGATTTACGTTTTCCTGCGTAACGTACCGGCCACCGTGATCCCCAGCGTCGCCGTACCGCTGTCGTTGATCGGCACCTTCGCCGCCATGTACTTTTTGGACTTTTCGATCAACAACCTGACGCTGATGGCCTTGACCATCGCCACCGGCTTCGTGGTCGACGACGCCATCGTGGTGATCGAGAACATTTCGCGCTACATCGAAAAGGGCGAGAAACCGCTCGATGCCGCATTAAAAGGCGCCGGTGAAATCGGCTTCACCATTATTTCACTGACCTTCTCGCTGGTGGCCGTACTGATCCCGCTGCTGTTTATGGGTGATATCGTCGGCAGGCTGTTCCGTGAGTTTGCCGTAACGCTGGCGGTAGCCATCTTGATTTCCGCGGTGGTTTCGCTGACGCTGACGCCGATGATGTGCGCGCGCATGCTAAGCCATGAATCCCTGCGCAAGCAGAACCGTTTTTCCGCCGCTTCCGAACGCTTCTTTGACCGGGTCATCGCCCGCTACGGCAAATGGCTGAAAACCGTGCTGAATCATCCCTGGTTGACGCTAGGCGTGGCGTTCAGCACGCTGGTGCTCACCGTCCTGCTTTACCTGCTGATCCCGAAAGGGTTCTTCCCGGTACAGGACAACGGTATTATTCAGGGCACGCTGGAGGCGCCTCAGTCGGTGTCGTTCAGTAATATGGCCGAGCGCCAACAGCAGGTGGCGGCAGAAATCCTCAAGGATCCGGCGGTGGAGAGCCTAACGTCGTTTGTTGGCGTCGATGGCAACAACGCCACGCTCAACAGCGGTCGTCTGCAGATCAACCTCAAACCCTTGAACGAACGCAGCGATCGTATTCCGGCCATCATCACTCGTCTGCAGCAGCAGAGCGCGCAGTTCCCAGGCGTGAGGCTGTATCTGCAACCGGTGCAGGATCTGACCATCGACACCCAGGTCAGCCGCACCCAGTACCAGTTTACCCTGCAGGCCATGTCGCTGGACGAGCTCAGCCTGTGGGTACCGCAGCTGATGACGGAATTGAAACAGGCACCGCAGTTGGCGGACGTCACCAGTAACTGGCAGGATCAGGGGCTGGTGGCCTACGTGAACGTCGATCGCGATTCGGCTTCTCGCCTCGGCATCAGCATGAGTGACGTGGATAACGCCCTGTACAACGCTTTCGGCCAGCGGTTGATCTCCACCATTTACACCCAGGCCAATCAGTACCGCGTGGTGCTGGAACATGACGTCAGCACCACACCGGGCCTGGCGGCGTTAAGTGAGATCCGCCTGACCAGCAGCAACGGCACCATCGTGCCGCTGAACACCATTGCCAAAATCGAAGAGCGCTTCGGGCCGCTGTCGGTGAACCATCTCGATCAATTCCCGGCGGCTACCATCTCCTTTAACGTGGCCGGCAATTATTCACTCGGGGAAGCGGTTGACGCCATCACCCTGGCGGAAAAAAATCTCGATATGCCCAAAGACATCACCACCCAGTTCCAGGGCGCGACGTTGGCGTTCCAGGCGGCGCTGGGCGGCACCCTGTGGCTGATCCTGGCGGCGGTGGTGGCGATGTATATCGTGCTCGGCGTGCTGTATGAAAGCTTTATTCACCCGGTCACCATTCTTTCTACCCTGCCCACCGCCGGGGTCGGCGCCTTGCTGGCGCTGATGATGGCCGGCAGCGAGCTGGACGTGATCGCCATTATCGGCATCATTTTGCTGATCGGCATCGTGAAGAAAAACGCCATCATGATGATCGACTTCGCGCTGGCCGCAGAACGTGAGCAGGGGATGTCGCCGTACGATGCCATTTATCAGGCCTGCCTGCTGCGCTTTCGACCGATACTGATGACCACGCTGGCCGCGTTGCTGGGCGCGCTGCCGCTGATGCTCAGCACCGGTGTCGGCGCGGAGCTGCGACATCCGCTCGGGGTTTGTATGGTTGGCGGGCTGGTCATGAGCCAGATCCTGACGCTGTTCACCACTCCGGTGATCTACCTGCTGTTTGACAAGCTGGCGCGTAATACTCGCCGTCAGCCGGATGTGCAGGAGCTGCCGTGAAATTCTTTGCCCTGTTCATCTACCGGCCGGTGGCCACCACGCTGCTGACCCTGGCGATTGCCATCAGCGGCGTGATAGGGTTTAGCCTGCTGCCGGTTTCGCCGCTGCCGCAGGTCGACTATCCGGTGATTTCAATCAGCGCTTCGTTGCCGGGTGCCGATCCGGAAACCATGGCCTCGTCGGTGGCGACGCCGCTGGAACGCGCTTTGGGCCGAATAGCCGGGGTCAATGAAATGACCTCGATGAGTTCACTGGGCAGCACGCGCGTCATTTTGCAGTTCGACCTCGACCGTGATATCAACGGCGCCGCCCGTGACGTGCAGGCGGCGATCAACGCGGCGCAAAGCCTGTTGCCCACCGGCATGCCGAGCCGCCCGAGCTACCGTAAGGTCAACCCGTCCGACGCGCCAATCATGATCCTGACGCTGACCTCCGACACCTACAGCCAGGGCCAGCTTTACGACTTCGCTTCGACTCAGCTGGCGCAAAAAATCGCCCAAACCGAAGGAGTGGGCGACGTCTCGGTCGGCGGCAGCTCCCTGCCTGCGGTGCGGGTCGAACTCAACCCAAGCGCGCTGTTCAATCAGGGGATCTCGCTCGATGCGGTGCGCCAGACTATCAGTAACGCCAACGTGCGCAGGCCGCAGGGCTCGGTAGACAATCAGCAACAGCGCTGGCAGATCCAGGCCAACGATGAATTGAAAACGGCCGAAGCTTATCGCCCACTGATTATCCACTACAACAACGGCTCGGCGGTGCGCCTGAGCGACGTGGCCGAGGTCAAGGACTCGGTCCAGGACGTACGTAACGCCGGGATGACCGACGCCAAGCCGGCGATTATTCTGGCCATCAGCCGGGCGCCGGACGCCAATATCATTGAAACCGTCGATCGCATTCGCGCCGAATTGCCCGCCTTGCAGGACAACATCCCGGCGTCGATCCAATTGAATATCGCGCAGGACCGTTCGCCAACCATCCGCGCCTCACTGGCGGAAGTGGAACAGTCGCTGGTTATCGCCATCGGACTGGTGATCCTGGTGGTGTTCATCTTCCTGCGGTCCGGCCGCGCAACGTTGATCCCGGCGGTGGCAGTACCGGTATCGTTAATAGGTTCCTTTGCCGCGATGTACCTGTGTGGTTTCAGCCTGAATAACCTGTCGCTGATGGCGCTGACCATTGCCACCGGCTTTGTGGTCGATGACGCCATCGTGGTGCTGGAAAATATTTCGCGCCACGTCGAAGCCGGCATGAAACCTCTCAACGCCGCGTTGCAGGGGGTGCGGGAGGTCGGCTTTACCGTGCTTTCGATGAGCGTGTCGCTGGTGGCGGTATTTATCCCGTTGCTGCTGATGGAAGGCTTGCCCGGCCGGCTGTTCCGCGAGTTTGCAGTTACCCTTTCGGTCTCTATCGGGCTATCGTTGATCATCTCCCTGACGCTGACGCCGATGATGTGCGCTTATCTGTTGCACCACCAGCCGGCGCGTGCGCAGCGGCGCATTCGCGGCTTCGGTAAAATGCTGCTGGCGCTGCAAAAAGGTTATGGGCGCTCACTGAGTTGGGTGCTCGGCCATTCGCGCTGGGTGCTGGCCCTCTTTCTCGCCACCATCGCGCTCAATGTCTGGCTGTATATCAGCATTCCGAAAACCTTCTTCCCGGAGCAGGATACCGGTCGCCTGATGGGCTTTATCCAGGCCGATCAGAGCATCTCTTTCCAGGCCATGCGCGGTAAGCTGGAGGATTTCATGAAGATCGTGCGTGAAGATCCGGATGTGGAAAACGTCACCGGTTTCACCGGCGGCTCGCGCACCAACAGCGGCTCGATGTTTATCTCGTTAAAACCGCTGTCGGTTCGCAGCGATGACGCACAGAAAGTGATCGCCCGACTGCGTGCCCGACTCGCGAAAGAACCGGGTGCCAGCCTGTTCCTGATGGCAGTGCAGGATATCCGCGTCGGTGGCCGACAGGCGAACGCCAGTTACCAATACACGCTGTTGGCGGACGACCTTGCCGCATTGCGCGAATGGGAACCGAAGATCCGCATCGCACTGGCCGCCCTGCCGGAGCTGGCAGACGTCAACTCCGATCAGCAAGACAAAGGCTCGGAAATGGACCTGGTTTACGATCGCGAGACCATGTCCCGGCTGGGCATTTCGGTTTCCGATGCCAACAACCTGCTCAATAACGCCTTTGGCCAGCGTCAGATTTCGACCATCTATCAACCGCTCAATCAGTACAAAGTGGTGATGGAAGTTGCACCGCCTTACACCCAGGACGTCAGCTCACTGGACAAAATGTTTGTGATCAACAAAGACGGCAAGGCAATCCCGCTCTCCTACTTTGCCAGTTGGCGGCCCGCCAATGCACCGCTGTCGGTCAATCATCAGGGCCTGTCGGCCGCGTCGACCATCTCGTTTAACCTGCCGGATGGCGGCAGCCTGTCGGACGCTACCGCCGCCGTGGATCGAACCATGACGGCGCTCGGCGTGCCTGCTACCGTGCGTGGCGCTTTTGCCGGTACCGCCCAGGTTTTCCAGGAAACGCTGAAATCTCAGTTGCTGCTGATCGCCGCCGCCATCGCCACGGTGTATATCGTGCTGGGCATTCTTTATGAAAGTTACATTCATCCGCTGACTATTCTGTCCACCCTGCCCTCCGCCGGCGTGGGTGCCCTGCTGGCGCTGGAGCTGTTCGGCGCGCCGTTCAGCCTGATTGCGCTGATAGGCATTATGCTGCTGATCGGTATCGTGAAAAAGAACGCCATCATGATGGTCGACTTTGCCCTCGATGCGCAGCGTAACGGCGGTATCAGCGCGCATGACGCCATCTTCCAGGCGTGCCTGCTGCGCTTTAGGCCGATCATGATGACCACCCTGGCGGCGCTGTTCGGTGCACTGCCGCTGGTGTTGACCCACGGCGACGGCGCCGAGCTGCGCCAGCCGCTTGGCATCACCATCGCCGGTGGCCTGATCGTCAGCCAACTGTTGACGCTGTACACCACCCCGGTGGTGTACCTGTATTTTGACCGGCTGCAGATGAAATTCCGTCGCGGCAAGAAACTGGATCCATTGCCCCAATAATGGCCACCCGATGCTGATAAAACACACCGCCTCCGTACAATGGCAACTTTGGATCGTGGCGTTTGGCTTCTTTATGCAGACGCTCGACACCACTATCGTCAACACCGCCCTGCCGTCGATGGCCGTCAGCCTGGGGGAGAACCCGCTGCGCATGCAGTCGGTGATTGTCTCCTATGTGCTGACGGTAGCGGTAATGCTGCCTGCCAGCGGCTGGTTGGCGGATCGATTTGGGGTGCAGCGGGTGTTCTTCAGCGCCATCGTGTTGTTTACCCTGGGTTCTATCCTGTGTGCCCGCTCTGAGACCCTGAACGAGCTGATCGCCTCACGCGTGATCCAGGGCATCGGCGGCGCCATGATGGTGCCCGTCGGTCGCCTGACGGTGATGAAAATCGTCCCGCGCGAGCAGTATATGGCCGCGATGACTTTCGTCACCCTGCCCGGCCAAATCGGCCCGCTAATGGGGCCGGCGTTGGGCGGTTTTCTGGTGCAGTACGCCAGTTGGCACTGGATTTTCCTGATCAATATCCCGGTGGGGATCGCCGGGGCCATCGCCACTTTGCTGCTGATGCCCAATTACCGCATGCAAACCCGTCGCTTCGACATCAGCGGCTTTATCATGCTGGCAATCGGCATGGCGACGCTGACGCTGGCGCTCGACGGCCACAAAGGGATGGGGCTTTCATCCCCCGCTATCGTTGCCCTGGTGGTTGCAGGCGTAGCGGCGCTGGCGGGTTACTGGTGGCATGCGCACGGAAATAGCCGCGCGTTGTTCTCACTGCGGTTGTTTAAAACCCCAACCTACAAGGTGGGGTTGACGGCCAGCCTGCTGGGCCGTATCGGCAGCGGCATGTTGCCCTTTATGACACCGCTGTTTATGCAGGTCGGCATGGGCTTCTCCCCGTTTCACGCCGGGTTGATGATGATCCCGATGATTATCGGCAGTATGGGAATGAAACGCATTGTGGTGCGGGTGGTTAACCGCTTCGGTTACCGTAACGTGCTGGTTGCCGCCACGCTGATGCTGGCGTTGATCAGCCTGAGTTTCCCACTGGTGGCTATGCTGGGCTGGATCTGGCTGCTGCCGGTAGTGCTGTTCTTCCAGGGCATGGTCAACTCACTGCGCTTCTCGGCCATGAACACCCTGACGCTGAAAGATCTGCCGGATCGGCTGGCCAGCAGCGGCAACAGCCTGCTGTCGATGGTCATGCAATTGTCGATGAGCCTCGGCGTCAGCATCGCCGGTATTCTTATCGGCAGCTTTGCCCATCACCAGGTAGTCACCGACAGCCCGGCCATCCACAGCGCATTTATTTACAGCTACTGTTGCATGGCGTTAATCATCGCCCTGCCCGCGCTGGCCTTCGCCCGCGTTCCGGCCGATACCGCCCCCAACCGTACGCTGACCAAAGAGCCGGGGACCGGCTCCACGAGGTTGCAATAATGAAAATAGGCATCACCGGCAAGCTGTTCATGGCCATCTTCGCCACCTGCATGCTGGTGCTCATTACCATGCATTGGGGCGTGCGCGTCAGCTTCGAGCGTGGTTTTATCGACTACATCAAAAACAGTAACGAGCAGCGCATCAACATGCTGAGTGAAGCATTGGAAGAACAGTACAGCCGCCACGGCAACTGGGTTTTTCTGCGTAATAACGATCAGGTCATTTACCAGATCATGCGCTCGTTCGAACAAAACAGCGACAGCAGCCACAATTTGCCACCCAAAGGCTGGCGCACCCAGTTTTGGGTGGTGGACAGCCAGTACAACCGGCTGGTGGGGCACTCCGGCCCGGTACCGAAGGAAGGCCCGCGTCATCCGATCCGCTACAACAATGAAATCGTCGGCTGGGTAATTACGACGCCAATAGAAAGGCTGACACGTAATACCGACATCAGCTTCGATCAGCAGCAAAGACGTACCAGTTGGATGATTGTCGCCCTTTCCACTCTGCTGGCAGCGGCGGTCACCTGGCTGATGTCGCGCGGGTTGCTGGCGCCGGTCAAACGGCTGGTGGCCGGTACCCATCGCCTGGCCGCAGGGGATTTCAGCACCCGCGTAGCCGTCAGCAGCCAGGATGAACTGGGCCGGCTGGCGCAGGACTTCAACCAGCTCGCCACCTCATTGGAAAAAAACGAGCAGATGCGGCGCGCCGTGATGGCCGACGTCTCGCACGAGTTGCGTACCCCGCTGGCGGTGCTGCGCGGTGAGCTGGAGGCGCTGCAGGACGGCGTACGTCAACCTACGGCGGCCTCGTTGGGATCCTTGCAGGCCGAAGTCTCCACCCTGACCAAACTGGTGGACGACCTGCATCAACTGTCATTATCCGACCTCGGTGCACTCGCCTACCGTAAATCGCAGGTGGATTGCGTGCATTTACTGCAAATCGCGGTAGCCAGCTTCCGCGAGCGCTTTCACGCCAAAGGGTTGGAGATCGAGACCCAACTGCCAGAACAGGCACTGCTGTTTGGCGATCCGGACAGGCTTAACCAATTATTCAATAACCTGCTGGAAAACAGCCTGCGTTACACCGACGCCGGCGGCAAACTGGAGATCGGCGCCCAGACGCAGCCAGGCCGCCTGCTGATTTACTGGCAGGACAGCGCGCCGGGCGTCAATGACGATCAGCTGGCGCGCATTTTCGAACGTTTTTACCGTACCGAAGGTTCGCGTAACCGCGCCAGTGGCGGCTCCGGTCTGGGGTTGTCGATCTGTCAAAACATAGTGGAAGCACACAACGGGACGATCTACGCCCAGCACTCGCCTTTGGGCGGCGTGCGGATTACAGTAGAATTCGCCACCCCGGTAATGAATAAGGCGTCATGATGGAAACCCAGAATCAACCGTTGCAAATTATGATTGTTGAAGATGAGCCCAAGCTCGGCCAACTGCTGGTGGACTACCTGCAGGCGGCGGGATATGCCACGCGCTGGCTGACCAACGGCAGCGAGGTGGTCCCGGCGGTGCATGAGCATTCACCGGCGCTGATCCTGTTGGATCTGATGCTGCCGGGCAGCGATGGGTTAACGGTATGCCGAGAACTGCGCCGCTTCACCGATATTCCGGTGGTGATGGTGACGGCAAAAATTGAAGAGATCGACCGCCTGCTGGGGCTGGAGATCGGTGCAGACGATTATATCTGCAAACCTTACAGCCCGCGTGAAGTGGTTGCGCGCGTAAAAACCATTCTGCGCCGCTGCTATCGTCCATTGGACAATATGCAGGAAGAAACGCAGCTTCACATTGATGAACCACGTTTTCAGGCCAGCTACCAGGGGCAGATGCTGGATCTCACTCCGGCAGAGTTCCGCCTGTTGAAAACCCTGGCCAGCCAGCCGGGCAACGTGTTCTCGCGCGAGCAACTGCTGAATAACCTGTATGACGACTACCGGGTGGTGACCGATCGCACCATCGACAGCCACATCAAAAACCTGCGGCGCAAGCTGGAGCTGATCGACGGCGAGAAATCCTTTATCCGCTCCGTGTACGGCGTCGGTTACCGCTGGGAGTCCGAACCTTGCCGCCTGGTGAACGGGCTTTAGCCGGCCCTAGGTCCAGTCTTCTACCGTCAGGCCCGGCACCATGGCAAACGCCCGGTCGTTAGTCACTATTGTCGCTCCGCGGCTCTGCGCGTGGGCGGCAATAAGCTGATCCAGGGCCCCCATCACCCGCCCCTTTTTCACCATTTCCGCCCGCAGCGTGCCATAGCAATGTGCGGCTTCGCTGTCCCAGGCATATACCGTCACGGAATCAAGAAATGCCGCGACCGTCGCTTTCAGCGTAAGGTTCTGCCGTTTGGCCACGCCATAAAGCAGTTCCGCCTGCGTAATGCTGGAAATGCATACCGCAGAAGGCGGGACTTTTTCCATTCGGCTCAGCAAGCGGGGATGCCGACGGAACAGTTGGCTGACCGTATTGGTGTCAAACATATACATGCTTACTCTTCCCCGGCGAACGGATCGCGGGTAACACTCCCCTGCTGACGTTCATCAGCCGCCAGAAAGTCCTGCGGGACCTGCGTTTTTTCGATCATTTGCAGCAACGGAGCCCAACTGTCAGGTTTGGCCGGATATTTAGATAAAATCACGTTCCCCTCCCGATCGCGGCGGATATACACACGATCTGTATCAAATTCGAATTCCACGGGTAACCTCACCGCCTGATTTCTGCCGTTTTTAAACAGTTTCGCGACCCTTTCCATTTCCATCTCCCCTTACAGGCATAGGCCTAAGCATATGCCTGTTAAGCGTCGATGCCAAGATGCAGCGCTTATTTTTTGACCGCAATGATGCAGCGGCCTCACCTTAGCCCTCCCTGGTTGCGGTTGAAATACTGCGCGCTCGATAATGCGGCGGGCTGCGCAAACTTTCGGCATGACAATCCCCCATTAGCTTCCCGTGCTACAGCAGTATCCACTGCACAAAACTCCCTGTCAGCGCAAAAAAATGGCGTTTTTTTTGCGCTACCCTTCTCAAGTCCGGTTTATTAGCCGCTCAATTTCAAGCCATTGGCTACACTTACATCACTAATCGGAACCCACAGGAGAGGAACCATGGCAATCGGTCACTATGAGCTGAAAAAAGCAAAGAATGGGCAATACCACTTCAACCTGAAAGCCAGCAATGGCGAAATCATTCTGGCCAGCGAGATGTACGCCAGCAAGGCCTCGGCGGAGAATGGCATTGCCTCGGTGCAAACCAATTCCCCCCACGAAGCACAATATGAACTGAAGCACAGCACCAGCAATCAGCCTTATTTCGTGCTGAAAGCCAAGAATCATCAGGTGATCGGCGTCAGTGAGATGTACAGCTCTGAAACTGCGGCAAAGAATGGTATTCAGTCGGTGATCAAAAACGGTCCGTCCACCGACGTACGCGATCTGAGCGCTTAATGCATCTGTAAAGCGCGCGATGCCCGCCATCGCGCGTTTTTCTTATGACCAGGATCAATCTCCCTGTAATAAATCCGGTTACCTGCTGATTTCTCTTCGCGCTGCCGCTACAATTCCCCGCTTTTACTGCGCCATTTGGTGGTGCGGTACTGACCTGAAATCAGACCGAGACTCATTATGTTTACACCGGAACTCCTCTCCCCAGCCGGCACGCTGAAAAACATGCGTTACGCCTTTGCCTATGGCGCCGACGCGGTTTATGCAGGCCAGCCGCGTTACAGCCTGCGGGTGCGTAACAATGAATTCAATCACGAGAATCTGGCACAGGGGATTAACGAAGCCCATGCGCTGGGAAAACGCTTCTACGTGGTAGTGAATATCGCCCCGCACAACGCCAAGCTGAAAACCTTCCTGCGCGATCTTAAACCCGTGATCGACATGGGCCCGGACGCGCTGATCATGTCCGATCCCGGCCTGATCATGATGGTACGTGAAGCCTTCCCGCAGATGGATATCCACCTGTCGGTGCAGGCAAACGCGGTAAACTGGGCGACGGTAAAATTCTGGCAGCAAATGGGCCTGACGCGGGTGATCCTGTCGCGTGAACTGTCACTGGATGAGATCGCCGAAATCCGTACCCAGGTACCGGAGATGGAGCTGGAAATCTTCGTCCACGGTGCGCTGTGCATGGCCTACTCCGGCCGCTGCCTGCTGTCCGGTTATATCAACAAACGCGACCCTAATCAGGGCACCTGCACCAACGCCTGCCGCTGGCAGTACAAAGCGGAAGAAGGCAAGGAAGACGAGACCGGCAACATCGTGCATATGCATGAACCGATCCCGGTGCAGACCGTCGAGCCGACGCTGGGCATCGGGGCCCCCACCGACAAGGTGTTCATGCTGTCCGAAGCGCAGAAGCCCGGTGAATACATGAGCGCCTTCGAGGATGAACACGGCACTTACATTATGAACTCAAAGGATTTGCGCGCCATCCAGCACGTGGAACGCCTGACGCAGCTTGGTGTGCATTCGCTGAAGATTGAAGGCCGCACCAAATCCTTCTACTACTGCGCACGTACCGCGCAGGTCTATCGTCGCGCCATTGATGACGCCGTCGCCGGCAAGCCGTTCGATCCCACTCTGTTGACCACGCTCGAAGGCCTGGCGCACCGGGGTTACACCGAAGGCTTCCTGCGCCGTCACGTACATGAAGCACAGCAAAACTACGATTACGGCTCTTCGCTGTCTGAGCGCCAACAGTTTGTCGGCGAATTCACCGGGGTACGGCGTGACGGCTGGGCTGAAGTGGACGTGAAAAACAAATTCCTGCTCGGTGACAGCGTAGAAATGATGACCCCAGGTGGTAACGTCTTGTTTACCCTGGAGAGCATGCAAAATAAGAAAGGTGAAGCGATCGACGTGGCACCGGGTAACGGCCATATCGTTTATTTGCCGATCCCGCAAGATATCGATCTCAATTACGCGTTGCTGATCCGAAATTTGCCGGATATCAATACTCCTGCGGCGTAAAATGCAGGAGGTGATCCTTTAATGGCATTTTTTAGCAAATATTAGAATTGGATCACATCAATTACTGCGCAGCTTGGTTAACATCAGGCTGCTTAAAACTAAGAACGAAAAAGATTTGCATAGCAATACTAGGAACCACCTCCTTAGCCAGTCCAATCTCCCTTGGACTGGCTTTTTCTTGGATATCAAAAAATAATCCTATCTAATATATCCATTAGCTTTCAATTCACTGACTTGCTTATTTTTCATTACGCGCTGTTGTCATAGCGATATAAAAACAAAGCTACAACGATTAATTAATGCATTAACAAAAATCGCTAACTTTCCCACGGATATATCTTAATTTAAGTCAATCCTGCAGAAATAAACTCTGCCAGGTCAGGATAGATCAGAATTAACTGAATATTCTGATGGCCTGTCGCCGACGGGTAGTTTATCGTTGCCCTATAGTTTACAGCCGGGAGATATCGGGAATGCATTCACCAGCACCAGCGCTTCTTATCATTAACGGCAAAGGCGCCGGTAACGAAGAGGTTCGCCTTGCAGTACAGAAGTTGCGAGATGAAGGCCAGTCCCTGCACGTTCGCGTTACCTGGGAACAGGGTGACGCCGCACGTTATGTTCGGGAAGCCTGCCAACTGGGGGTGAGCACGCTGATTGCCGGCGGCGGCGACGGCACCATCAACGAAGTGGCAGCAGCGCTAACGGCCTTGCCGGCGGACGCCCGCCCGATGCTGGGCATTCTGCCGCTGGGTACCGCCAATGATTTCGCCATGGCCTGCAATATCCCTTTGATGCCGGAGCCGGCATTGCGGCTGGCGGTGAAGGGCCGCGCGGTGCCGATAGATCTGGCGAAAGTGAACGATGAACGCTATTTCATCAATATGGCGACCGGTGGCTTCGGCACGCGTATCACCACCGAGACGCCGGAAAAACTCAAGGCGGCGCTGGGCGGCGTGTCCTACTTTATCCACGGTTTGCTGCGCATGGATACGCTCAAGGCCGACCGCTGCGAGATCCGCGGGCCGGATTTCCATTGGAGCGGCAACGCGCTGGTCATCGGCATCGGCAATGGCAAACAGGCCGGGGGCGGTCAACAGCTCTGCCCGGACGCGCTGATCAACGATGGGCTGCTGCAGCTGCGCCTGTTGATTGCGGATGAACTTCTGCCGGCGCTGGTAGCCAGCCTGTTTAACGATGAAGAAAACAAAAACGTCATCAGCGCCGCACTGCCGTGGCTGGAAATCAAGGCTCCCCATGAGATGACCTTTAATCTCGACGGTGAACCCCTGAAGGGCAAGCATTTCCGCATTGAAGTGTTGCCCAATGCCATTGAATGCCGTCTGCCCCCCAACTGTGGGTTATTGGGGCAAGGCTCCTCCTCGGAATAACCGCCTTTGGCGCTCGCCGGTAAGGGTTGAGCGCCACTGGTTGTAGCGTCAGCCGCTTCCCCGCCAAATAATTTACCGCCTGTCGTTTGCACTTTATTCCGCATCGAAATGTGATCCTCTCCGGCAAATCCTTTAAATCATACTTGTATGGTAGTTCATTCATGGCGTATTTTCCGTCCAATATGATGACCCGTGGGAACAGGATAGAGACGTTATGAAGATTGTTAACGCAGAGGTATTTGTGACCTGCCCAGGCAGGAATTTTGTCACGCTGAAGATCACCACCGACGATGGCATTACCGGTATCGGCGACGCCACGCTTAATGGCCGTGAACTGCCGGTGGCGTCCTATCTGAAAGATCATGTCTGTCCGCAGCTGATCGGCCGGGACGCCCATCAGATCGAAGACATATGGCAGTTCTTCTATAAAGGCGCCTACTGGCGCCGCGGGCCTGTCACCATGTCCGCCATTTCTGCCGTAGACATGGCGCTGTGGGACATCAAGGGCAAGGCCGCCAATATGCCGCTGTACCAATTGCTCGGTGGCGCATCACGTACCGGCGTCATGGTGTACTGCCACACCACTGGCCATTCCATCGACGAAGTGCTCGACGACTACGCCAAACATAAAGAGTTGGGCTTTAAAGCCATTCGTGCCCAATGCGGTGTGCCTGGCATGAAAACCACCTACGGCATGGCCAAAGGCAAAGGCCTGGCTTATGAACCCGCCACTAAAGGCAACTGGCCGGAAGAGCAGCTGTGGTCAACGGAAAAATACCTCGATTTCACGCCCAAGCTGTTCGAAGCGGTGCGCAACCGCTTTGGTTTTGACGAACACCTGCTGCACGACATGCACCACCGGCTGACCCCTATCGAAGCCGCCCGTTTCGGTAAAAGCATTGAGCAATATCGCCTGTTCTGGATGGAGGATCCGACCCCGGCAGAGAATCAGGAATGCTTCCGTTTGATCCGCCAGCATACCGTGACCCCTATCGCCGTCGGCGAGGTCTTCAACAGTATTTGGGACTGCAAGCAACTGATCGAAGAACAGCTGATCGACTATATCCGTACCACCCTGACCCACGCCGGCGGCATTACCGGTATGCGCCGTATCGCCGATTTTGCCTCGCTGTATCAGGTGCGTACCGGTTCACATGGGCCATCCGATTTGTCCCCGATCTGCATGGCGGCGGCGCTGCATTTTGATCTGTGGGTGCCGAACTTCGGCGTGCAGGAATACATGGGCTACTCCGAACAAATGCTCGAAGTGTTCCCGCACAGCTGGAGCTTCAACGACGGATACATGCATCCGGGCAACAAGCCAGGTCTGGGCATTGAGTTCGATGAAAAACTGGCTGCCCGTTATCCCTATGAACCGGCTTATCTGCCGGTCGCACGCCTGGAGGATGGCACCTTATGGAACTGGTAACAGAAGAGCGCACCATGCAAAGCGTGGTCATCGAGCAGCCCGGCCGTCTGGTTATCCAGCCGCGTTCCCTGCCGCAACCGGCAGCCGACGAAGTGCGGGTGAAGGTAAAGTTCGCCGGCATTTGCGGTTCCGATGTGCATATCTACCATGGTCATAACCCTTTCGCCCGCTACCCGCGCGTCATCGGGCATGAGTTTTTTGGCGTCATAGACCAGGTGGGCAGCGATATCGATCCGCTACGTATCGGGGAACGCGTTGCGGTCGATCCGGTCGTCAGTTGCGGGCATTGCTACCCTTGCTCTATAGGCCGCCCTAACGTCTGCACAGAACTGCAGGTGATCGGCGTGCACCGCGACGGGGGGTTCAGCGACTACGCCTGTGCCCCGGCACGCAATGCCTACCGCATCCCGGACAGCATCAGCGATCGCCATGCCGCGATGGTCGAACCTTTCACCATAGGCGCCAATATCACCGCCCACCTGCAACCTAACGCCGAGGACATCGCGCTGATCTACGGCGCCGGGCCAATGGGGCTGACGGTGATCCAAACGCTGAAAGGGGTCTACGGTGTGAAACAGGTGATTGTGGCCGATCGCATCAGTGAGCGACTGGCGATGGCTCAGGAGAACGGTGCCGACTGGACGTTCAATAACGCCGAAGGCTCACTGCAAGCCGAGTTGGAATGGCGTGGACTCCGGCCGACGCTGATCGTCGACGCTGCCTGTCATCCGGCCATTTTGCAGGAAGCGATTAACCTGGCATCACCGGCGGCGCGTATCGGCATCATGGGCTTCTCCGGCGAGGCCTGCACGCTGACCCAGCAAAGCATCACCAGCAAGGAGCTGTCGATTTTCTCCTCACGCCTCAACAGCGGGCGCTTCCCGCAGGTCATCGATTGGATGGCCAGCGGCAAAATCGACCCGCAGCGATTAATTACGCACTGCGTCTCGGCCAGCGAGGTCGAGCAGGCGATGCTGATGTTCGAAAAAGACCAACGCACCTGCTGCAAGGTGTTACTGCAATTTGACTGATGAATTTACCAGGGCAGAGGGAGGCAGGAAGCGCCCTCTTCAACCATGAAGCTTCGCAATTAAGCCAGGCTGCGCCCCGTCATTGTACGTGAACGCCGCTGGCGGTCATTTGGACGCGCAGCAAGGCGCGAGTCGTGAGGTTTGGTGGGCCAAATAAGCGGCTCGTAACACAGGTGCGCGTTCAAATGGCCCCAGCCCTCCGGGTCGCGCCCCAAAGACCCGTACTCTGTGTTGTCGGGCTTGAACGTAGGCCCGCTATGCCCAGCACCCTCCGCCTTGATTACGGGCCTTTGGGTCTGCGACGGCGCCACGGACAATGACGGGACACAGCCTATACCAAGTGGAGTGATTTTATGTTTAAAAACCTGCGTTGGACCATAGTGTTCCTGCTGTTTATGGTCTACATGATCAACTACCTCGACCGCGTTGCGCTGTCGATTACCGTGCCTATGATCGAGAAGGATCTGATGTTGAATGCCGAACAGTTCGGCATCATCTTCGGCAGCTTCTTCTTCGGTTACGCCATCTTCAACTTTGTCGGCGGGCTGGCAGTAGACAAGTTCGGCCCAACGCTGGTGCTCGGGATCGCCGTTGGCCTGTGGTCGATTTTCTGCGGCATGACGGCATTAGCCACCGGTTTCTATTCCATGCTGATCCTGCGCGTGCTGTTCGGCATGGCGGAAGGGCCAATCTGCGCCTCGGCCAATAAGATGATAAACGGCTGGTTCCCGAAGAAACAGGCAGCAACCGCCATGGGGTTGCTCAGCGCCGGCTCACCTTTGGGCGGCGCCGTGGCCGGGCCAATCGTCGGCTATCTGGCGCTAGCGTTCGGCTGGCGACCGGCGTTTATGATCATCTGCTCGATCGGTATCGTCTGGATGCTGGTGTGGTTCTTCGTGGTGGCGGATAACCCGGCGAAAAGCAAACGCGTCAGCGATGAGGAGCTTGCGCTGGTCAACCGGATGAAACAGGAAACCCACAGCGCGGAGGAAGAGCTGAGCAACGCCGCTCACGGGCTGGGCTACTACCTGAAACAGCCGATCATCCTGGTCACCGCGTTCGCCTTCTTCTGCTACAACTACATCCTGTTCTTCTTCCTGAGCTGGTTCCCTTCCTATCTGGTTCAGGCGCATAACCTGAACATCAAGGAAATGAGCCTCACCACCATGATCCCATGGATTGTCGGCTTTGTCGGGCTGGCACTCGGCGGCTATATCTCCGACAAGATTTTCAATATCACCGGCAAGCTGTTGCTGTCGCGCAAGATCGTACTGGTCACCAGCCTGCTGGCGGCGGCTATCTGTGTGGCACTGGCGGGTACCGTCAGCAGCGTAGTACCGGCGGTGGTATTGATGTCGGTGTCAATCTTCTTCCTGTACATCACCGGTGCCATCTACTGGGCCATTATTCAGGACGTGGTGCATAAATCCCGGGTCGGCGGTGCCAGCGGCTTTATTCATTTGGTCGGTAGCGTTTCCGGTATCATCGGCCCGATCGTGACCGGCTACATTGTGCAAAACACCGGTAAGTTCGACAGCGCCTTTATGCTGGCGGGCGGCGTGGCCGCGCTGGGTGCAGTGCTGGTGCTGCTGGTGATCAAGGCACCGCGCAACACCGTACAGCCGCAAATCTCGAAATCTTAATGCTTCAGGGGCGGCCAAGGTCGCCCCGCTCTTCAGGAATTTCAGCATGATACTTTCCAGTAACAGCGCACTGCCTGCGGCGATCGCGCGACCGACCTACCCGCGTGAACAAATGAAACCGCGCATCGTACATCTTGGCTTCGGGGCTTTTTTCCGTGCGCATCAGGCGATATACGCCGAGCGTCTGGCGAAGGATCACGCCAGCGACTGGGGTTACTGCGTGATCAGCATGCACAACGGCCAGCAAAAAATCGCCGATATCCAACGTCAGGACCTGTTATATACGGTGGCCGAAATGGACGACACCTGCTGGCGAGGTCAGGTCGTCGGCATTATCAGGCAGGCGCTGCATCTGCAGGTCGACGGACGGGAAGCCGTACTTGAAGCCATGGCACAGCCGGAGGTCGCTATCGTCTCACTGACCATCAGCGAGAAAGGCTACTGTTATCATCCCGCCAGTGGCCAGCTGCTGGCAGAGCACCCTGATATTCAACACGATATTGCCCATCCACAGCGGCCACAGTCCGCCCCCGGCTTGATCCTGGCGGCGTTACGGCTACGTCGTGAGCGTGGGCTGCCGGCATTCGCCGTGATGTCCTGCGACAACATGCCGGCCAATGGCCAGGTGACCCGCAACCTGCTCTGCCAACTGGCGCAGCGGCAGGATGCAGAACTGGCGGCGTGGGTTAAACAGCATGTCGCCTTTCCCTCCACCATGGTCGACCGCATCGTTCCGGCAGTAACCGAGGAAACGCTGCAGCACATTGAAGGATTACTGGGCGGCATTGTCGATCCGGTCGCTGTCGCCTGCGAGCCCTTTAGCCAATGGGTGATAGAAGATAACTTCCCACAGGGGCGTCCTGCGTGGGAAAAGGTCGGCGTCGAGCTGGTTCACGACGTGCTCCCTTACGAAGAAATGAAGCTGCGGATGCTCAACGGCAGCCACTCTTTCCTGGCTTATCTGGGTTACTTGGCCGGCTATGCGCACATCAGCGACTGCATGCAGGATGCGCATTTTGAGCGTGCGGCGCGCCATCTGATGGTGGCGGAACAGGCGCCAACCCTGCATGTCAGCGGCGTGGATCTGACGCTGTACGCCGACTCGCTGCTGGCTCGCTATCGCAATGGCGCGCTGAAGCACCGCACCGAACAAATCGCCATGGACGGCACGCAAAAGCTGCCGCAGCGTTTGCTGGACGCCATCCGCTGGCATCTGGCACAGGGCAGCGATTTTAGCTGCCTGGCTTTAGGGGTTGCCGCCTGGATGCGTTACGTCGGCGGCCAGGACGAACAGGGTCAGGTTATCGAGATCAACGATCCCCTGCGTGAACGTCTTGCCGAACAGGTCAGCAACAGCCGCCAAGGCGCCGAACGGGTACTGGCACTGCTGCAGCTTGAAACGGTGTTTGGGCGCGATCTGCCCGACAGCTTGCAGTTCGTCCAGGCAGTGACCGATGCCTACCTTACGCTGCTGGCGCAAGGGGCCCGAGCCACCGTTGCCGCACTGCCAGTCATGGGAGAACGATAATGGCAGACCTCCCGCATGCCACGCCTGCCAACGGAGAGGATCGTTGAGTTATCCTATTTGGCGGATGGATTAATCCACCCGCCCTCAAAGAATAATCTGCTAGTATGGTGGCATCCTAATCCAGCCAGATTACCGATCTTCACCATGTCTGAAACCTACAGCCTTACCAACAACCTCCCGGTCAATCAGCAAATCTACCGCTTCCTTCGTAAGGATATCGTCGATTGCACCATTCCCCCCGGTACCTTGTTGTCTGAAAAAGAGATCTCCACCCGCTTTTGCGTTTCGCGTCAGCCGGTGCGCGAGGCCTTTATCAAGCTGGCGGAGGCGGGGCTGGTGCAGATCCTGCCGCAGCGCGGGACTTTCGTGATGAAGATTTCCGCCAAGCGGGTGGCCGACGGGCGCTTTATTCGTCAGGCAGTCGAATGCGCGATTGTTCGTCGTGCTGCACAACGGATCACCCCGGAACAGCTGATGACGCTGGAGCATAACTTGCATCGTCAGACGCTGGCGGCACAAAACCGGCAAACCCGTGAGTTTTTGGCACTGGACGACGAGTTCCACCAGTTGCTAACCCAGTTCGCCGATTGTCCCCTGGCCTGGGAAACCATCGAAACCATCAAGGCCACCATGGACCGGGTGCGTTTTCTCAGCCTTAGCGAGGTTTCGCCGCCGGAAAGCCTGATCCAACAGCATTACCGCATTTTTGAAGCGCTGAAAGCGCAGGATGCCGACGCCGCCGAGCGCGCCATTCATGAACATCTGCAGGAGATGATTTACTCCATCACGCCAATCTCCCTGCAAAATACCGAGTGGTTTGAGGTCGAGTAATCAGCCGCAGATCTTCCGTGGGGCGATCGTCCCCACGTATTTGGCTACGCAAATGGCAATTCCTCTCAATCGCATCTATTGTTTCTCCTTGCCGTCAGGATTTCATTAATATCGTTTTATCAGCTTCAATCACCGCTTTTTGCTGCGCCGGTGGTCAGATACCTTAGGTTGCCGGTGTATGAAGAAGCTAAATCGGGAGTTAATCATGACTGATATTGCACAGTTGTTAGGAAAGGAAGCGGAAGACCTGTTGCAACACCGCTGTACTACCATCCCTGCTGAAAATCTCTACCTGCCGGGCGCCGACTTTGTTGACCGGATAATGATCGATAACAACCGCCCCAACACCGTACTGCGCTCAATGCAAAGCCTGCTTAACCATGGCCGCCTGGCCGGCACCGGTTACCTGTCGATTCTGCCGGTCGATCAGGGCATTGAACATTCTGCCGGCGCGTCTTTCGCCGCTAACCCGCTGTATTTTGATCCGAAAAATATCGTCGAACTGGCCATTGAAGCCGGTTGTAACTGCGTCGCCTCCACTTATGGCGTGCTGGCGTCGGTATCGCGCCGCTACGCGCATAAAATTCCGTTTCTGGTCAAACTGAACCATAACGAAACCCTGAGCTACCCGACCCAATACGACCAGACGCTGTACGCCAGCGTCGAGCAAGCGTTCAACATGGGCGCGGTGGCGGTCGGCGCCACCATTTACTTTGGTTCCGAGCAGTCACGTCGCCAGATTGAAGAAATTTCCAGCGCCTTCGAGCGCGCTCACGAGCTGGGGATGGTCACCGTGCTGTGGGCCTATCTGCGCAACCCGGCGTTTACCAAAGATGGCGTGGACTATCATTCCAGCGCCGATCTCACCGGCCAGGCCAACCACATTGCCGCCACCATCGGCGCCGATATCGTTAAGCAAAAAATGGCGGAAAACAACGGCGGCTACCGCGCGGTGAAATTCGGTTATACCGATGACCGCGTTTACAGCAAGCTGACCACCGACCACCCGATCGATTTGGTGCGTTACCAACTGGCCAACTGCTATATGGGCCGCGCCGGGTTGATTAACTCCGGCGGTGCCGCCGGTGAGAATGATCTGCAGGAGTCGGTACGCACCGCGGTCATCAACAAGCGCGCGGGCGGCATGGGCCTGATTCTGGGGCGTAAGGCGTTCAAGAAATCGATGAAAGAAGGCGTGGCGTTGATCAATGCCGTTCAGGACACCTACCTGGACAAGAAAGTCACCATCGCCTGATCCCAAGCCACACCCAGCTCGTTCCTCCAGCCCGGTTCGCCGGGCTTTTTTGTCGCGTTTTTCTGCCGATCCCCGCTCGACTTTCTGTTTCTCCCGCTGCCTGAGTGTTATTTTTCTTTCATAATTAACTTTCACAATAAAATATTTATATTTCAAATTGTGATCTATTTAAAACAAATGAATCCATAAAGTGATTAGTGTAAGGCCCATGGCGACAGAGCCGCCGTTCGCTCCAGGCCATACCTTCCATCACAGGAGAACAATAATGATTGAGCTAATCACCCACGGAGCCGAATGGTTTATCGGCCTGTTTCAGAAAGGCGGTGAAGTGTTTGTCGGCATGGTGACCGGCATTTTACCTTTGTTAATCAGCCTGTTGGTTATTATGAACGCGCTGATCAAATTTGTAGGCCAGGAACGTATCGAACGCTTGGCGCAGCGCTGTGCGGGAAACCCTGTTTCTCGTTATCTGCTGCTGCCGCTGATCGGCACCTTTGTTTTTTGCAACCCGATGACCCTCAGCCTCGGGCGCTTTATGCCCGAGAAATACAAACCCAGCTACTACGCGGCGGCCTCCTACAGCTGCCACTCGATGAACGGCCTGTTCCCGCACATCAATCCCGGCGAACTGTTCGTTTATCTCGGCATTGCCAGCGGGTTGACCACCCTCGGCCTGCCACTGGGGCCGCTGGCGGTAAGCTATTTTCTGGTGGGGTTGTTCACCAACTTTTTCCGCGGTTGGATCACCGATCTCACCACCAGCCTGTTCGAACGCAAGATGGGGATCCGCCTGGATCGTCAGGTGCAACTTTAATCCGTGGAGTGCAGCATGAGTGCTTATATCCGTATTGAGAAAGGCGCCAGCGGCTGGGGCGGCCCGTTAACGTTGCCTGTCGAGCCTGGCAAAAAAGTGGTGTACATCACTGCCGGTACCCGCCCATCGATCGTCGACCGGATTAGCGAACTGACCGGCTGGCCAGCCGTCGATGGCTTTAAGGAAGGCGAGCCGCCGGCAGATGAAATTGGCGTCATGGTGATCGACTGCGGCGGTACCCTGCGCTGCGGCCTGTACCCAAAGCGCCGTATTCCGACGGTCAACATTCACGCCACCGGCCAATCCGGCCCGTTGGCGAAGTTTATCCTCGAGGATATTTACGTCTCCGGCGTGCGTGATAGCAACATCAGCCGGGTGGAAGCGGCTACCGATCAGATCCCGGCAGCCACGCCACAGCCCAAGGGACGGGATTACGACACCAGCAAAAAAATCACCGAGCAGAGCGACGGCCTGTTAGCCAAAGTGGGTATGGGCATGGGCTCGGTGGTGGCGGTGTTCTTCCAGGCCGGGCGCGACACCATCGACACGGTGCTGAAGACCATATTGCCCTTTATGGCGTTCGTCTCGGCGCTGATCGGCATCATCATGGCTTCCGGTCTGGGAGATTTCATCGCCCACGGCCTGACGCCATTGGCCAACAGCCCGATTGGACTGGTGACGCTGGCGCTGATCTGCTCTTTCCCACTGCTGTCCCCCTTCCTCGGCCCTGGCGCGGTCATCGCTCAGGTGATCGGCGTATTGGTCGGGGTGCAGATAGGCCTCGGCCATATTCCGCCGCAGCTGGCGCTACCCGCGCTGTTCGCGATTAACGCGCAGGCCGCCTGCGACTTTATTCCCGTCGGCCTGTCGCTGGCGGAGGCCAAGCAGGACACGGTTCGGGTCGGCGTACCTTCGGTATTGGTCGGACGTTTCCTGACCGGCGCACCGACGGTGCTGATCGCCTGGGCCGCATCCGCCTTCATCTACCAATAACTTTGTTTGCCAGGGACCCGTTATGACTACCATTTTCCAGACCACCATCACCCAGATTGGCGACTGCGCCCGCGAAGCGCTGCAGGATGACATGTTGATCACCTTCCGTGAAGGCGCACCGGCAGACATCGAAGAATTCTGTTTCATCCACCAGCATGGCAACACCTCCGGTGAATTGCAGGCCGGGGGGTGGATGGAGCTGGCAGAGCAACGTTATCCGATCACCGCCGTCGGCGACGTTGCCACTCAAAACCTGCGTGAATTGGGCCACCTTACCGTACGTTTCGACGGCGAGCCACAGGCCGAATTCCCCGGTTCGATCCACGTATCCGGAACCACGCCGGCGGATATCCCGCTGGGCAGCACGCTGAAATTTATCGCATAAGGAGCAAACCATGTCTGAAGTAGCTGTAGTGATTGGCGGTGGCCAAACGTTGGGTGCATTTTTGTGCCAGGGCCTAGCGCAGGCAGGCTATCGCGTGGCGGTGGCCGATTTAAACGCGGATAACGCCCGGCAGGTAGCACAACAGATTAACGACCAATATGGCGCGGGCAGCGCACGTGGCTTCCAGGCTGACGCCACCGACGAACAAAGCGTGATTGCACTGGCGGGGGCCGTTGACGATGAATTCGGCCCGGCCAACCTGCTGGTGTACAGCGCCGGTATTGCCAAGGCGGCACCGATCACCGATTTTCCGTTGGGAGACTTCGACCGCTCGCTGCAGGTCAATCTGGTAGGCTATTTTCTCTGCGCCCGCGAGTTTTCTCGCCTGATGATCCGCGACGGTATTGCCGGACGCATCATTCAGATCAACTCAAAATCCGGCAAGGTCGGCAGCAAGCACAACTCGGGCTACAGCGCCGCCAAATTCGGCGGCGTGGGGCTGACACAGTCGCTGGCGCTCGATCTGGCGGAATACGGCATTACCGTGCATTCCTTGATGCTCGGCAACCTGTTGAAGTCGCCAATGTTCCAGTCGCTGCTGCCGCAATACGCGCAAAAACTGGGGATCGCGCCGGACCAGGTTGAAAAGTATTACACCGACAAGGTGCCGCTGAAACGCGGGTGTGATTATCAGGACGTGCTCAATACCCTGCTGTTTTACGCCAGCGATAAGGCTTCTTACTGCACTGGCCAGTCGATCAACATTACCGGCGGGCAGGTGATGTTCTGATCTCGTCAACGCTCCCTCTCCTTCTGGAGAGGGAAAACCAACAGGAGGCTATATGACTCAGGCATTGATTACCTTCGCAATACTGGCCTGGCTACTGCAAATCGCCCTCGGCTGGTGGCAGATCCAACGTTTCAACCGTGCCTTCGACGGTCTGTGCCGATTGGGTGCCGTCGGCGTCGGGCGTTCCGGCGGACGCTTCCAACCCCGGGTGGTGCTGGCGTTGGCCTTTGATCCCGAGCAGCGGGTTTGCGGCAGCATGTTGATGCGCGGCCTGACCATCTTCGCGCAACCCAAACCGATTGCCCGGCTGCACGGCCTGCATCAGCGCGATCTTCGCCCGGATGTGATCTTCCCCGAGGATCCCGCATGCCAGACTGCACTATCGTTAGCGATTGCCCCTAAATCATGATATTTTCACATTAAAAGACATTACCTTTCATATTGAATTGTTAGCCGAAGGGAAATGCGCAACTCTTGTGAACAGGACGGGCTATGAAACCAAAGCAGCGGCAGGCCGCTATCCTTGAATATCTGCAGCGGCATGGCAAAACGGCAGTGGATGCCCTGGCAGCGCACTTTGCCACCACCGGCACCACCATCCGCAAGGATCTCACCCTGCTGGAAGAGGAAGGTGAAGTGATCCGCACTTATGGCGGCGTGGTGCTCAGCCGCGACGATGGCGATCAGCCTATCGACCGCAAAACCCATATCAATACCGAAAAGAAACGCCAGATCGCCTATGCCGCCATTGGGCTTATCAACGATGGCGACTCGCTGATTTTTGACGCCGGCAGCACCGTGCTGCAAATGGTGCCGCATCTGGCGCAGTTCAATAATATCACCGTCATGACCAATAGCCTGCACATCGTCAATGCGCTGGTGGAACTGGATAACGATCAGACCATCCTGATGCCCGGCGGCACCTATCGCAAAAAGTCGGCGTCCTTTCACGGCAGCCTGGCAGAATCGGCTTTCCAGCAGTTCAGCTTCGACAAACTGTTTATCGGGGCAGACGGCGTGGATCTCAACGCCGGCGTCACCACCTTTAACGAAGTGCACAACGTCAGCAAGGCAATGTGCGAAGCCGCCAGCCGCATTATCCTGCTGGTGGACTCGTCGAAGTTCGGCCGCAAAAGCCCGAACGTGGTCTGCGACCTGAGCGCCGTGGATACGCTGATCACCGATAAAAACATCAATCCGGATTACCTCGCCGCGCTGCAGGCGAAGGGGATCAATATCATTCTGGTAGGAGATTTTGATGAGTAACGCCGCTGCCCTGCTGGCCTTTGCCCGCGAAACGCTGGAAATCGAGCTGACCGAAGCACAGCGCCTGCTGGCGCGACTGGACGATAATTTCGTCTGCGCCTGCGAACTGCTGCTGAACTGCCGAGGCAAGGCGGTGATTTCCGGCATCGGCAAATCCGGCCACATCGGTAAAAAAATTGCCGCCTCGCTGGCCAGTACCGGCACTCCGTCGTTCTTCGTGCACCCGGCAGAAGCACTGCATGGCGATCTCGGCATGATTGGCGCCGACGACGTAGTGGTGTTTATCTCTTATTCCGGCCGCGCCAAAGAGCTGGATCTGATCTTGCCGCTGCTGGCGGAAAATGCCATCCCGGTGATCGCCATCACCGGCGGCAAAGAGTCGCCGCTGGCACAGGCGGCGGCCTGCGTACTGGACATCAGCGTCGAACGTGAGGCTTGTCCGATGGGTTTGGCGCCGACCTCCAGCGCGGTCAATACGCTGATGATGGGCGACGCATTGGCAATGGCTTTAATGCGCCAGCGCGGTTTCAACGCCGAAGACTTTGCCCGTTCCCATCCGGGCGGCAGCCTGGGTGCACGTTTGCTCAACCGGGTGCACCACCTGATGCGCACCGGCGATCGTCTGCCGAAAGTCAGTGAAAGCGCCAACGTGATGGAAGCCATGCTCGAGCTCAGCCGCACCGGGCTGGGATTAGTCGCGGTGTGTGACGCGCAGCAGAAAGTGGTGGGGGTATTTACCGACGGCGACCTGCGCCGCTGGCTGGTAAAAGGCAATAGCCTGCAGGATGCGTTAAGCCCGGCCATTACCCGCCCAGGCTATCGCTTGCCGGAGCAGTGGCACGCAGGGGAAGCCCTGGAGGCGTTGCATGAACAGCACATCAGTGCCGCACCGGTGGTCAATCTGGACGGCGTGCTGGTCGGCGCGATCAACCTGCACGATCTGCATCAGGCCGGGATCGGCTAACTAAACTGAAGAAACCCGCAGCAATGCGGGTTCCTCCTTGCCTATTCATCTCGGGTATCAATTCGGTACAGCCTCGACGATCGACAAATAACAGCCGGTATCGATAATCCGGTTCAGCTTCAGATCGGCGCTGGCCAACAGCGCCTTCAATTCTTCTTCGGTACGTACCTGCCCGCCGTCAAAACTGCCCATCAGCACCAAATCGAGCTCGCGACAGCTTTCCCAGGCGGTGTTATTCGGCACTATTACAGGTTCAATAAGCAATAGCTTCGACTGCGGATGCATCGCATTACGGCAAGTGCGCAATATCCGGCGGGCCGGCTCATCGGCCCAGTCCATGACGATAAATTTCAACAGATAAAAATCTGCCGTCGGGCAGGTTTCAAAGAAACTGCCCGCACAGGTTTCCCACCGCGAATCATCACCCAACTCACCAAGGCGGTTTCTTGGCAATACCTGCGGTTGGTCAAAAAGAATGCCTTTAACCGTAGGGTTGGCGCGTAATACGCTCAGCAGCAATCCGCCAAACCCACCCGCGATATCCACCACCGTCGCATGTTCGGGGAATTTATAGCTGCGCATCACAATTTTATTTTCCAACGCCGACATCGATGCCATGCCGATATGGAAATCATTTTCCGAGTCAGGAATATCGTCTTGCGACCAATAATCATAGAACGGCATGCCGAATATTTGTTTAAATACCGGCTCACCGCGTAAAGTCGCTGCTAATTTTCCCAATGGGCGCCACATGGTTTCATCCGTCAGCATTAATACCCCTCCGCGCAGTGAATCCGGCACGTCCGAACGCAAATATTGCGCTACGGGGTTTAGCGAGAAACGTCCGTCTTCGGAAACAGCAAAAATATTGCGTGATGCCAGAATACTTAAAACTCGGTGCAGCATACGACTGTCCACCTCCAGCTTCCTTGCCAGCTCCTGGGCGGTTTTGGGGCCGTCGATCAGATGATCGGCCACGCACAGCTCAGCCACAGCCCGCAAGGCGGCCTGTACGGTGAATCCCATCGTTTGATCCAACAAATATAATGATGCTTTTTCATCTTCAGAAAGAGTAACCTGATTAGTTGCCATGATCATAATGCTCCGTTTGGATATTTAACCCCAGATACCATTGCAAAAAATATATCTGCAACGCTCTTTTACGGTGAAAACAAATTCGCCAAACAAAGGATAGATG